>NZ_JANSFS010000002.1:0-131891 GCF_024742155.1 Mycoplasma zalophidermidis
TAAATTTTTCTGTCTTACCAATAAGTTGTTTTAATCCACCTTTACCAAGCACAATAGCTTCGACAATTAAACCTTTATCTAAACTATTATTATCGTGAGGTGCAAAAAGTGTTTTAGTGTTAAATGGCAGCTTAGTTAATTTATAATATTCTCTATCTTTTTCATCATTGTAATATATATCAAAATTATTTAAAGCTTCATTTTTTAACTGACTTTTACTATCAAAGAGACCAAAATCAAACCAAACCAGTTGTTTTTTTTCGTCCCTGTTTCTGGATCTATACTCGGATCATATTTAGGGTTTTTAATGCTATTTCCCTTATCATCTCTTAATAAATTTCCCTCACTATCTTTTATAAATTCCTCTATTAATTCTTTTTGTTGTGGATTATTTTCAGGTTCTCAGGCATATCACTTAAAATCAACTTGTGCTAATTTTGAATCTATAAATAATACTTTTGTATAATGCATTTCTAAATCAGCATCTAAATTACCTGGACGAGAATATTTATAAATATCAATTTTATACTCATTTTTTAGATGTGAATTTTCTTGTTTTTTTGTGTATCATCATTTACGATAACACCATAATCAAACACTCTTTCATCATCACCAGTATTACTCCGATTATCTTGTAAAAATTCTTCAAATGTTCTATCTAATACTTCTATTCTTTTACCATTAATTTTTAAAACTTCATTCTCACTTAACGTCGTATTAAATATTACTTTTAAAGGTGTATGAGCTTTCCATCTACCAGCTCAATATTTCTTTTCTCTCTGTTTAACGCCTATACTCTTAGTATCTTTTGGATCTCTAATTAAAACATCATCAACTAAACGAGTTGTTTTTGCATCAAAATCTACTCACTTACCTAATTCTATTTTTAATCTTTCAAAAATTTTTGTTTTTTTAGAAAAACGAAAAGTTGGGAACAACATTTTTGTGGTAAAATATGTTTAGTTTTCGGGGGAGTTGTTCCCTACTTTTCATTTTCTAATTTTTTTTAAAATCAAAAAAGCTGCAAGTAGGTTGCAGCTTTTTACACACTAATTTTTTACGCATTCTTGATTGTTTATCTTTGGCATTAGAAATTGTTGACTTCAAAGAACAAAAAATGAGCTAGTTTTATGATTAAATTCCCAGATTTTGTCACTTCTTTTCTCCTTTTCTAGATTTTTTCTTAGCTATTTCATCGTATCTTTTCTATTTCAATTAGTCCATTTCTATCAAAAATATCTCAATCTAATTCTGGGCTTTTCTTAGTCTTCCCGAACCGACCTTTCTTTCCATACTTTTTTAGTTAATAATTTTCTTTCAGTCCTAAATTATAATGTTAAATTATTTTTCCGCATTCTTCATACATGTTTTTTTCTCTAAACTAACTTTGTTTTTAGAGAAATGTATAAAAATGCTTTATAGCTCTGACTTTACGTATTTTTTTGTATACCTCAAATATAAATCTAACTCTTCTAATTTTAAATGTCTTGTCATATTTCAATAATCCTTTCTTAGTTTTTGTTTTTAGATTGTTATTTTGGCGGGGATATCCTCACCAAAAATGGTTGTGCACAAAAAATTAACACCTTGCAATGTTAATTTTTACTGTTCACTTTTACTTTTCGGTTTTTATTTTGAAATTTTAAATGTTTATTCAGTTTGGTAGTTCATTGAATTCATTAGATTCATACAAATCAGGATATAAATAACACAATAAACGCATTCTTTCATAAAAAGAACCTGGGTTTTGAGTTGTTTTACCATCTCCTAAAAATGCCCCTGCTTGAGTATCAATAACCATAGCACCGCCATATGTTTGTGATGTTTCTGTGTATAATGAAGTTGCATTACCCTCTGAATCAAATATCATTGTTCCAGATGATCCACCATTTAAATCAAACAATCTCGTATCAATTCTTAAAGAAGGCAATGAGGTTGAAACGCCACCATAACCAAGTCTTCCGATTGGTTTGTTTAGATTACCAATAAGATATTCTCTATATCTCTTCCCACTGTTTGTGTCGCCGCTAGCGTTTTGGGCTTCAACAGGGAAAGAAGCTATAGTTCAACCTAAATTAGTAAACTCAGAAAGATGTAAATTATGGATACTTGGTTTTAATGTTTTAATATTTTTGATAGACATAAAGAAATCATAAACACGCTTTATGCTTTTTTCCTTATCATTTGCTGGCTGGTTAATTGGTTTGTTTTTATAAAAAATGATTCCATTTTTTTCCTCAAAAACATTAAAAATGTCTTTAAAATCCGCAATACCCACAACCATATCTGCTCTAGAAAGTGAATTGGATGTATGTTCGGAATATGTTTCTCACTTGTCATCAGTATTAATGTCACCATAATTGTTTTTGAAATCAATTGCGGAATTAGGAAATACATTATCATTATCGAATGAGTTAATTAAATCCACTTTCACCCTTACATCATTTCATTCAATCCCTGGATAGAATCTTTCACGTGGGTCGTGTTTATCAATACTTCATCCGCCAACAGGCGATTTTATTGGTTTTGGAGTATCAAAACGAGGATTATCAAATACTTTTGATTTTGGTATAAAACCTAATCTTCCCCAAACGTGCTGGTTGGTCGAAACATAATATCTAAAGTCTGTTGGGTCGTTTGGATTAACCTTACCAATAATTGCTCATGTTCCTTCAGCTGCTTTTTCCTTATCAAAATTAAATGTTCTCTGTCTTGCGTTTATCACGTTTGGTTCCTGATCTTCGCTGTAAAGTCTTATTGAGGAACCATCTAATTTCGTATCTAGATTTACATAATTATCTTTAAAATTTAACTGTTCCAAACCTATGGTCTTTATATTTTTGTTGCCTACTGGCTTATAATCAATTGTTTTATCACTAAATACATCAGAATAGTAAATAAATAGTGATGAATTTCCTAAAAATGCTGAATTATTCAATGAAAGATAGTGATCACCTAATCTTTCAAATATTTTTGTGTCATCGAAAAGAGACTTAATTGTAAAAGTGATTTCGTTTTCATTTTTGAGTTCAGCCTCAAAAATATAACGTGAAGCTATTAGGTTTTTGAGGTCATGTTCTTGTTTTTTTGAATGTCTAACCGCTAAATATTCAAAATTTAGATTGTTTAACTTTTTGTGTTCAACAATTTGTTTGTAAGGAATTGAAATATAAACAAATGATTTTGAAACATTTCTAACAGACCACAAATTAAAGCTGCCAGTAGATGTGTATTGAACAAAAGGCTCCATTTCAACTAAATCAGTTAGTTCTCTTTGTTTAGGGTCAAATTCGAAACCAAGGGTAATTATGGCATCATCTAAATGGTAATTTAGATTTTTAAATGGTAATAGATTTTTTGTAATAGAAGCTTTGGTAAAGTATTTATTAAAATCTCATTTTAAATCATAAATTTGCTCACGGGGAGATATCATGTGAGTTCTAACATTTTTACCGTTTAATACAAGATTTATTTTGTCATTTCTTAATTTATTGCTTATAACAGTATCTGTGTTTGAAATTATTTTAGATTTATATCAATTTTCACGTTCATAGTTTATTTTTGCATAATGGTTTTGAAGAGAATATTGAAAATCTTTTGGTAAATCGTTTTTATCTTTAAGAAGTAATGAGTTTTTTGTTTCACCATCTTTATACCCAAATAGATAATCATCGTTTGCATCTTTATAATCGAATTTATACGAAAATTCTTTATTTTTTAGTTGACTCACAGAATTTTTAAAATTATTAGCAGGTACCACTTCAACTAAAGTTAAATTCTCAACTATACGAACCGAATTAAGGGTATACAATTCATTTTCATAAAATCCATTAAGATTGAATTTACTTCATTTTTTAAATGGAATAATAATTTTTTGCTCTTTCAAAAATAGGTTTCAATACCCATTTATTCGACTGTTTTCAAAATCTTGCTGTTTTCTTTTAAAAACCAATTCAATCGATTTATTGTTGAATCTATCATAATCATATGTGTCAAAATTAAATGCGATAGATCCAAATAGTTTATTATTATCGCTATCTTTATAAAGATTAAACTTAGTTATCTGGTATTCTTTATTAATTTCAGTATATTTTTTAAAAGTGTATTTGCTTTCGAAAGGTAAAGTTATCAATCCTTTATCTAAATTAAATCTGGTTATAACAAATTCTTCAATATTTTTAGGAAGTGAGCTTATATCAATTGATACTTGATTATCATTAGTATTTCCTGAAAATATATTACTATATTTCACAAAAGGATTAGTTGATTTGATTTCGAATTTAACATTTTTATATTTACTTATATCGCCATTAAAATTAATTTTTAAAAAGTTGTTGCTTTTTTCTACAAAATTTATTTCGGGCAACATTTCGGAATCTAATAATTCATTTTGTCCCTCAATGACAATTTTATTTGAAACGCCACCCAAAAACCTTCACTCATTTGGATTAGACCTTTCGCATACCTCTAAACCTAAAATTTCTTTTACATTTGTGACATTAAAATATAAATTTAGAATCTCTTCATACAAACCATCGCGATTTCTTTTTTTATTATCTATTTGCATATCATGGTATTCAAGTTCATTATTTTTGGTTAGCAAAATTATTCTTGCCTTCATAGGTAATTCAAATTGTGGGCTCTTTTGAATTACCTTAACAGCTAATGAGTGATTGTTCCCGTTTGATGGTCATGTTCTTCACTTATTTTCGTTTTTAACTGTAAAGTTGTTAGATTTGTTCCATATCTCTTTTGCTATTAAATATTTATTTTTTGAATCAAAATCAACTTCTTGATCTAGATTATTTACAACTCTTAATAATTTTATTTTATAGTTTGTGTTAACATTCGATAAATTAGCAATTAAAAGATTATTCGTATTTTCAACTCTAGTAAGTTTGATTTTATTCTCTTTACCATTATCACTGTATAAGAGTGATAATGGTTTATTTTTATCTATAGCAAAGTTTGATTTTATTAATACTATCAACTGACCTGAATCATAGCGTGCTTTAAAAAAATTGAATTTTTGATAATCACTATTGTTAAATGTTATATCAGTGGTAAGTTCTTTATTATTTAAAAAAGTCTTATACAAATCAAAAATTGAGTCATTTTCGTCAAATTCATTTTTATCCAAGACGTTAGTTTCACTAACAAAATTTCAGTTAGGTGATATATCATGTATTGGTTTATAATCAAAAGTTAGTTTTGCATTGTCAGTTGGGGAAAGACTATTATTTTGCTTTGGTTTTTGATCAATTTTTTTCTCTTTGATTTGTGTATTTTCAGTATTTATGTCTGATACGGTAACATCTTTTCTTGGTTTTTTATCTTGTGATTTTTCATCATTTAAATTAATATCAGTATTTTCTAAATCACTAATTTTTGAATTATTTTTTTCACACGAAACAACAATTCCCGAAATAAGCGCAGGAAAAGTAGTTATAGCCAAAACGGGTCTTAATAGTTTTTTAATTTTCATTTTATTCCTTTAACTTTAATGATAGAAATTATAACAAGTTTAATGTTAAAACAGACTTATTAAACTGTGTTTAATTTTGAATTTTGAAGATGCTATATTTATCATTAAATTAACGAAATAATTTTAATTTTATAAACTCAATTAAGATTGTAAATATTTATTAAAAAATTCAAACCGAGCTTTCAATATTGCTTGATTTGAATTTTTAAATCACAAACTGAATTTTATTAGAACATGAGTTAGTTCGTGTATTAAACACTTAAAATTATTTTGATTTAACTATTGAACCAAAATTAATTGGATTTAAGTCAGTTATAGGTGCTATAGCAACATTATCAGTTATTTTAAGTTTATATTCGCCAGTTTTTTTGTTTAATTCATAGATGTCTTTGTCATCATATTTTATTTCTCTACCAGCCTGCGCTCAAGAAATACCATCCAAGTTAAACGATGAAGGACTTTCACCTTGTAACTCAATGAATGGATATCCTTTAAATTTTTCAAATTGTGCGATATAAATATAAAACTCTTTATCATTTATCTTTTGGACAAATGGTTTAACAGCAGTTGAATTTAATAAACCATTATTTTCATTATAAAATTTAATTTTTAATAAATTTGTTTTTTCTGGACTTTTGCTGTTTGGATTAATGTCTGTAATTAAACTATTGAATGTTGAATTGGAATCAATAATTTTAGCCTTAAGTGGAAGAGCCCCTCCGAAACGGAATTTTTCAATTTGAGTAATTAATATTTTGTCTGAGTATTTTTTGAAATCAAGTTTACGAGCTATTAGTAACTTGCTTTCAAATTTTTCACCTTCATAAATGAATGAATATTTAGCGAATATTTGATTATTAATTATTTCCTTGTCGATAAACACTAAATCGGTAATGCTATTTTTAGTATTATCGTCCACCACAAAATTTATATTGTCTTTTGAAATTTGATCAATTTTGCTTCATCTATCGACTTTCTTGAAGTCTAATTTGATATCGATTTTGGAATCAAATTTTAAGATTTCACTTTTGATTTCCTCATTTGATTTCTTCATAAATTCAGTGCTGTCTATAGTTTTAGTAACTAAATCAGACTCACCTAAAAGTTGGTTTTTTAATTTAAAACTAACTTTTATTTTATCGTTTGTTTTAGATATATTTTCGTTAGAGATTTGATAATTTTCTTCTAAACCAGTGAATACTATATTATTTTTAATTGAATCAGGATTTTTAGTTGCATTCCAGAAAGTAATATTAGAAGAGTTTTGATATTTTATTTCTATTTTCTTTGCTAAATTATTCAGAAACTCTTTTTCAGGCATAAAGTTAGATTTTTCGATAGAAATAACCATCTTCTTCGATTCTATTAAATCTGTTTTTGATTTAATAGAATATTCAACTTCTATTTTATCGGCCAGTTTTTTGGCAGAATGAAAAATAAATTCAAAACCATTCTTAATATCGGGAACAAAATTCTCGGGTTTTAATAATTCTTGATCATTAATTAAATTGAACACCTTTTTTTCTTGATTGACATAACTAATCTTACGTACAATATTTGAGAAATCCATTTTTTTCTCTGTATCATTACTATCTAAAATTTTAAACTGAGATTTTTCGATACTTTTTACAAATATTTTCGATTTTTTATCGTTAAATTTAAGTTCATATTTAACTTCTATTTTATCGGCCAGTTTTTTGGCAGAATGAAAAATAAATTCAAAACCTTCGACAATGTTATTAATTAAATAATTATTGGAATTAGATATTTCCGCATTAGTTACAGAATCAAAAGTTTTAGTGTTAGAATTCTTGAAAGCAATACTCATATTTGCATTTGCCGCTTCAAAGTTTACTTTTTGTTGCTCTTTATTTTTACAAGAAGCTGATATAGACAAAGGTATAGCGACTGAAGTACCAGCTGTTATAAAATTAATTATTAATTTTCTGTTCATTTTTAGTTTTCCTCTTTAGATAAATATAATTTTATTTACCTGAAAACAATTTTATATAAAAAATCTACCTTATGAAAAAATTATTTTATTCTTAAGGCAGATATAACTAATATGACATTTTTTTATGGAAAAACCAATTTTATTAAAGTTTATTATTGATAATTGAATTAATAGTGTCTTTAACTGGCGATTTAATTAGAAATGTTCCAGCCACGCACGCATCGGCACCCGCTTTGAATGATTGAGGTCCGGTTGAATCATTTATTCCGCCATCCACTTGAATTAAAAATTGATATTGATTTTTTGATCTGATATTTTTTAAAAGAGAGATTTTTTCTAATGCTGTTGGAATAAATTTTTGTCCACCGGCGCCAGGTTCAACCGACATAACTAAAACTAGTGACAGATACGGTAATAATTCCTGTATTTCAGAAACACTGGTGGCCGGTTTAATAGCCAAACCGATACGACATTCGTGATAGTTGTCTTTTAAAAAAGACAATAGTTCATCATTACTAGTCGCCTCATAATGAATAGTCACAATATCAACTACATCCTTAAACTTATCAATATAATCCAATGGATTTTCAACCATTAAATGAGCATCCATAAAATGTTGTGGTGCTATTTTTTTTATTTCAATAATTTCTTCTAATTGTATCGCAGTATTTGGGACAAATTTTCCATCCATTACATCATAATGAATTCATTCAATACCTTCTGAAATCAAAGTTTTAGCCATTTCAATCCTTTGGTCTTTTTGAACATTTAATAATGATGGTGTTACATATTTTTTAATCATTTTTAGCCTCCTTCGCCATTTTTATGTAATTTTTATATCTAAACTGAGGAATGATACCATTTTTAACTTGAATTTTTATATTGCAATATTCTTCAGGCTCGTTAATGTGCAGACATGATTTAAATTTGCACATTTGACCAAATTCCCTAAATTGTTTAAAAGACTGAGCAAGTTGGATTTTTGTTAAATTAATATCAAAACTAGAAAAACCGGGTGTATCAATCAACTGTCCTCCTAGAATGTCAATAATTTGCACAATTCTAGTAGTATGCTTACCCCTATTTGCAAATTTTGATATTTCCTGAGTTTCAAAATTAGTTCCAGCAATTCAATTAATAAATGTTGTTTTTCCAACTCCTGATTGTCCCATTAAAGAGATTACACGACCCTTGAATATTAGCTCTACATTTTTCAATGTTTCACTATTGTTGTAATCTATTTCAAAAATTCTATAACCCATAGTCTGATATTCTTGTTTTCAATCACTAATGGATAAATCAACCTTAGTTACAAAAATTATGGGCTCAATATCATTCGATTCTATGAATGCTAAATATTTATCAACTAAATAAGATTGGAATGTAGGTTCAACAACAGACATAACAACAATTATGGCATCAATATTTGCAACTTTAGGTCTGATAAATGAATTCTTTCGTTTTCGTACGCTGTTTATATAACCGTTGTGTTCAAATTCAACTATATCACCTACAATCGGTTCAATATTTTTATATCTAAAAACACCGGCTGCCGGCAAAAAATGCATATTTCCTTTCTCATCCTTAATATGATATTTACCACCAGTTAAAGAATATATTTTTCCTAACAATGAAACTTCCTCCATTTCTAAACCAAAATAACCAATAATATTATTCCAATAACAACTAATATCGATATAAGTACTATCGATGAAATTAAAAACGTCTTCGAATTAATAAAATCTTGCAATGTTCGTTTAGGCAGAATTTTTTTTACATCAAGTGGTTTTTCATAAAATCTATCTGGATGAATACATGTTTTAAGGTCTTCACGCATACTTCACATACTTGCGTATCTACTATTCGGGTCCTTTGCAGTAGCTTTAATAATAATATTAGCAAGAGACTGTGGAACATCAACAATTTTTGTAATATCCGGTATTTGCGAATGCTTTTGTTTGCGCAATGTTTCACTTGCATCTGCCCCACGAAAAGGATAAAAGCCAGTCAGCATTTCAAAAAGTAAAATCCCTAATGCATAAATATCGGATTGAATCGTTGGTTTGTTATCTGACATACACAACTCTGGAGCCATATAGTATACTGAACCAATAACTTTCGAATCTTGCGTAAATCTTTGACTGTCTTCACCAAGAGCTAAGCCAAAATCAATAATCTTTATATTTCTATCGCGTGTTACCATAACGTTATTGCTTTTAATATCTCTATGAATTATTTTAAAACTATGAATTTCACCTATACCCTCAGCAATTTGCATAGCATAATTCACAGCAGTTTTAGATATTAATTTACCACCTCTAGATATATTGGTTTTTAAACTATCTCCATCTATAAATTCCATAACTAAATACTGCTCAGTGTCACTAACGTATGAATCAATATATTTCGCAATTCTTGATGAATTAATTGATTTATATAGGGCAATTTCTTGTTTGAATCTTCTTGTAGTTGTTTCTATATCCCCATCTTTTTTAATAACAAAATATTTTAGAGCATATACTTCGCCCGGTTTTTCTAGTGATTCGACCTTAAAAACGTTACTAAAACCACCACTACCAATTGCGGCTAAAATTTTATATTTAGTATAAACATGACTATTTTTGCTTGGTGTCATTTTA
This sequence comes from Mycoplasma zalophidermidis, assembly GCF_024742155.1. Lineage (NCBI taxonomy): Bacteria > Bacillati > Mycoplasmatota > Mollicutes > Mycoplasmatales > Mycoplasmataceae > Mycoplasma > Mycoplasma zalophidermidis. Next base: position 10,079 of record NZ_JANSFS010000002.1, read on the forward strand.
TCTCCATTCCGAATTTTCTGCTATGACAGCGTAAACTGCAGAAGCATTATCTGTTGAACGATTTTCTAATGCAGTCTCTACCAATGATTTAACTGCTTTTAATGAGTCCAATTCAGATTTTAATGTCAACTCAATTGCGGGTTTTTCGATGAAATTATGTACCCCATCACTAGTACATAAAATTCCATAAACACGTTCAATTTCTTGGCTCAAATCAAAAATTTCAATTTTAGTTTTCTTTTGAGGTCCTAATGCCGATGTTAAAGCGGTATTAAATCTGGTCTTTTTAGCTTGTAATTCTGACATGCCTTCTTCTCGAATTAATCGATTATAGAGATTTTGATCAATAGTTATCTGTTTCAAATCGCCTGATTTAGTTAAAACCCATGTTCTAGAATCACCGATATTAAAAATGTATAAAAAATTTAGTTTCGTACTAAAAATTGCGGCTGTTAGCGTAGTCCCCATATCCATCTTAGCTTCATCATTTTCACCTAATTTTTTCATTTCACTTCGGGCCTGTTCAACACAGTCTTTAAATCATTTTGCATATGATGAGATGTCATTTCTTTCCAATGGGATAGATTTTTGAAAATTATCATTGAAAACATTAACAGTGATATTTGAGGCAAACGCTCCCCCAAAATGACCTCCCATACCATCACATAAAATCAGCATACCGCAATCTTTTTTTAGAAAAATACCTGTTTTATCTTGATTTTCAGTTCTAATATTACCTACAACACTCAACTCACCAAAATTATTCATACAACTCTCTCATTAAAAGTTTTTCTATTTCTTCAGCCGCTCTGATTGGATCATCGTTAACAACGTTGTATTTAAAAATATCCTTGTCAGCCAATTCTTCCTGCGCTTTTTTAAGTCTTTTGTTAATATCGGCTTGAGTTTCAGTGTTTCTGCCAATGATTCTGTATTTTAAATCATCAAAAGAAGGCGGTAATATAAATACTGTAATTATGTTATATTTTTCCGTACTTTCTTGATTTTGAAGAATTTGTTTTGCTCCATATGTCTCAATTTCTAGAAAAGGGATTTTATTCTCATTATGTATACGGTCTATTTCACTACACAAAGTACCATAATAGTTATCAAAATGAAAACTATATTCTAATAATTCGTTTTTTTCAATCTTAGATTTAAAATCATCCTTTGAAATAAAAAAATAATGTAAACCGTCAATTTCGCCAACACGAGGACTTCTAGTTGTTGCGGATACAGATAATTTAAGTTTTAACTCCTCTTTAGTAAATAAAATTTGTTCGATTGTACCTTTACCTACTCCACTAGGACCGACAAAGATAATAATAGGTTTCTTTTTAGATTTATCATACATAGTTATAATATTATAGTTAAAATATAAATTAAATGGATAATAAAGATAAAAAATGGTTCAATTTAAAATTGTTTGAGCTTAAAAAGAAGGGACAAAACAATGAAAAAGAGTTTGAAATTTACAAAAATTATAAATACATTTAATTTAGCTTCTATTTCTTCTGTTTTTGTAATTTCTTCATCATGTTCTAATAAAATCAATGATATTTCATCATCGGTGTATAAAAATGAACAGAATTTTAACAGTATTGACGAAAAAAACCAAGTATTACACATAACTAAAAAAGCAGATTTTTTTAATTTTGATTTAAATGACCCGAGCAAAACATACAGCAATATTAATTATTACACTGAAGGTAATGCATCACCCTATATCAAAATAAAAAAATCTCTGCAAGCGTTTAAAAAATACTGGAAAATAGACAAAAACGAAACACCGGGTACAATAAATATCTTAAATAAATATGATGGACCAGACATTACAATCAACGCAGTTAATGATGAAATAATTATAAAAAAATATAGTAAAAATAAACCTCAAGAGGTTGATAATTATGTTGATGTATTTGGTGATCGCATCTTAATTAATAAAAAAGTGTGTGATTTTGGAGTTGATAAGAAAATAAAAACAAGCGAATATGGATTCAAAATACTTGCTTATGAAAATGACATTTTAATACCTTATTACATATTTAATACCTTGTTTTTGTCGCCTAACTATATTAATTTATATTACGATGGAAGGAAATATCAACTTTTCCAAAAAATTGTAAATTTCGATAATAAAGAATTCGTAAATTTTTTTAATTTCGCTTTTCCTGGAATCCCGCCTTTCAAGGGAATTAGAGAAGACTCTTATAATTCGTTAAAATTTCTTATGAACAATTATTACGGCTTAAATAAGTATTATGAATACACATCATGGGATGCAATGCTTGATAAATATAAGGAGGCGATGTTAAATATTAATCCCGATAATTACACAAGGTCATATTTTAATTTCTTCAATAATTTAAATGATTTACATTCTAATATTATTACTCCATCATTATTCAACTATCATATTAAATATCATGAACAAAGCAATAAAAGAAAATTGTATACAAAATTAGATATCGAATTAAAAAATAAACGATCTATGCTCTTAGAGAATAGTACTCAAAACACTAATTTCTTTGGTTATTTGAGAAATAATTTATTTATTTCTTTTGATGAATTTGCTGAAAACATTAATGTAAAAGGACAAAATATTCAATTAAAAAAATTATTTTTATCTTCGATTTTAAACTTAGAAAAGAACAAAGATATCAATAATGTAATTATTGATTTATCAACTAATGGTGGTGGTGACTTATCCATAATGTTGTGAATTGCTAAACTACTATCAAAAGATAAGGAAATATCATTCTATAATTATAATGATTTAAATGAATCTCTAATGAAATCTACAATATCAAATACCAAATTCAATAGTGAATACTTAGGGGAAAACTTTACAAAAGCAAAAAATATACTGAAAAGTAAGCAAATAGTTTTATTAGTAAGCAATAACACATTCAGTGCTGCAAATTTGCTCACTTCAATAGTTAAAGATTTTAATTTAGGTTTAATAATTGGCACAAAAACTGGTGGGGGCATGGCCTCAATTATGCCTACTGTTTTGGCTGATGGGACCTCTGTCGCGATATCTTCAAATAACTTATTTTTGAATAAGAATCGTACTCAAATTGAAGATGGAATCGAACCTGACATCAAATTATCATATGAAGATTTTTATAATTTTAGAAAAATCGAAAAAATAATAAACAACTTTCATAATAACGAAATAATCTAATTTCGTTTTTTGGTATTACATATTTCAAGATAATCTCACTCAAAGACATATAAATTAATAAGTAATAGTATATAATTCTAAGTATAATTTAATATTAAATACAATCCATCAAGGAGGCACTATGCCAAGTTTAATAATCTCAATAATCCTTATTGTTGTTTCAGTAATAGTAATTATTGTGTCTTTAATGATGTCTCCAGACTCAAATGGCTTTTCAGGAGCATTGGTTGGTTCTGGTGACTTGGAACTATTTAAAGCATCAAAAGAAAGGGGCGTGAAGAAATTCATGAAGTGAACTATGTTCACCATGGGTGTTTTAATAATCATACTGGCAGTATGTGTTAAAATCTTCACTAAATAATTTATGATAAATACCGAAAAAATATACGAATATATCAAAAACAATCCAAAAACTTCATTTATTCAAATAGCAAAAGGTTTAAAAATACCTGTTTCAAAAAACAAAGAATTAACAACGACATTACGCAAAATGTCGGATGATTTTTTAATTTCTTTGTTCAGAAATCAAACTTTTATTGCATTAGAAAACATTACTAAAGTTACTGGTAAATTAAAATATGCTTCAGAAGGGAAATTTGCATTCGTTGATGTAGTGAGTGATTTAAATCCTGAAGAATATGAATCATTTTTTGTGCCTTCACAATATTTTAATAAAGCCTTGTCTGGAGACACCGTTATACTAAATGTCTACAAATATTTAGATCATAAAGATGAAAAAACTTTTGGTGTAGTTTCATCAATAGTTGAACGTAATAATGACAAAATTAGTGGTGTATTGGAATTATCTGACGGTCAAATAACTTTTAAACCTCTGAAAAAAGAGTTTAAAAATATTAATTTTATAATTAATGAATTCAAGGTCGATGCGCGACTTGACGATTTAGTCATGGCCAAAATTCATTCATATAAGGACCGCAATATTGAAGTGAATATAGTTGAAAAAGTTTCTAATTTATCTGACCCATTATGCTATGTAAAATCGCTTTTATCTGAGCGTGAATTACCAAAATGTTTTGAAGAAAATGTAATAATTGAATCTAACAATATTCCTGACAGCATAGATGAAAAAGGAATGAAAAAACGTGTAGATTTTAGAAACGAATTAGTAGTAACAATTGATGGTGATTCCACCAAGGATTTTGATGATGCCATTTGTGTTAAGAAAATTGATAATAGATATTATGAATTGCAAGTTCACATTGCTGATGTAAGTTATTATGTAACTGAAAACAGTGAAATTGACAAAGAAGCCTTGAAAAGAGGAACTTCCACTTATCTGGCTAACCAAGTTATTCCTATGCTTCCGGAAAAATTGTCTAATGGAATTTGTTCTTTGAATCCTAACGAAGATAGATTCACAATGAGTATCATCATACAAATTGATAATTATGGACACACTATTTCTTCTAAATTAGTCCCTGGTATCATAAACTCAAAATACAGATTAACTTATAATCGTGTAAATGAATTTATTGATGATAAAAAACGTTTTGATGATAATAATTTAAATAAAATGCTAGGTTTAGCTTATGAATTAACACAAAAAATAAGAAATGTTAAAAATGATGAAGGCTACATAGATTTTGAAATTGAAGAACCCAAAATAATTTTTGATCAGGATAACCACGTTGTTGATGTTGTGGTCGATAAATGTGGAGCAAGCGAGAGAATGATTGAAGACTTTATGGTCAGGGCTAATGAAGAAACTGCAAAAATTCTTGAGGAACATAAAATACCATTACTTTTTCGTGTGCATGAAGCACCTAGTGAAGAGAAAATAAATTACTTCAAACAAGTTATGAACGCTCTGAATATAAAAGTAAAATTAGGTAGCCAAAATATAACTCCTAAATCTTTCCAACAAACAATAGAAAAAATTAAACAACAGAGATTTGATAGTTTTCTACAAATAATGTTTTTAAGAACTATGTCAAAAGCTGTTTATAGTCCCGATAATATAGGGCACTTTGGGTTGGCTTCAAAACATTACTGTCACTTTACAAGTCCAATTCGTAGATATCCTGATTTGATCGTGCATAGAGTGATTCGCGAAATTCTTTTAAATAATGATAGAACTAAAATAGAACACATGAATAAGATTCTAGACCAGATAGCTTTACAGACGAGTGAATCTGAACAGAAAGCAATGCAAATTGAAAGAGATACCAATGATCTTTTATATGCTGAATATTTTAGAAATAAAATAGGTCAAAGCTTCAACTGCCAAATCGTAAGCGTTTTAAAATTTGGTATGTTTGTTGAATTCGAAAACAAAACAAACGCTCTAATTCATATTTCAACTATGACTGATGATGAATACTCAATAAATGATGAGGCAACCGAAATTATTGGTGCTAATTCTAAAAATAGATATCGTTTAGGTGACAAAGTTGCAGTAGTTGTTACTAAAACGGACCCGATAAATGGAAAAATTGACGCTTGTTTAGTCAAAAACTATGGCGATTATTTTAAAAACTTAAAAAATAACATAAATAAACCTAAGAAAAATTTAATTAAAAATGGAAAATAGAAAGCTAGTTAAAAATTCGCTAGGTTTTGATTCAAATTTGTATATTTATCAAGATAAGGATATGTTTAATTACTCTGTAGATACAATACTTTTAGGAAATTTTGTATTTATAAACAAGCGTATCACCAATATGCTTGAAATTGGTACCAATAATGGTGCATTAGCTATTTTTATCAGTGAGCGGCACAAAGATTTGAATATTGATGCAATTGAAATTCAATCAAAAGCAGTTGAGTTAGCCAAAAAAAATGTTGAGCTTAATAATAAATCTAATCAAATTAATGTTATACATGCTGATTTCAATGATTTTTATCAAAATCACACTCGTAATAACCTAACAAAATATCAATCAATAGTAGTTAATCCACCATTTTATCCACCTGAAAATATGAAGGTTAGCAAACACGTTAATGAAGAAACATTAATTGCAACTCACGAAATAAAATTAAATTTAAAACAAATTATTCAAGGGAGTGCAAAAATTGTTGAGCAAAAGGGCTATTTAACTATGGTTATTCCTGTAGAGCGAATTGTTGATTGTTTTCAATACATGCGAGAATTCAAGTTCGAGCCCAAAAGAATACAAATGATAATCCCAAGAGTTAATGATAAACCAAAATTAGTATTAATAGAGGCAAGATATCAAGCGGGTTGGGGCATTCATTTTTTGCCAAATCTTTATCTTCATGATGCTCAAAATAAAATCGATCATGAATATTTACCCGAAATTAAAGAGCTATACAAACCAAAAAAAGTTTAAGGAGAATTATGAATAAGAAAACGTGCTATATTACAACCCCGATTTATTATGTCTCAGGCCCATTACATATCGGACATTTATACTCAACAATAATGGCTCGCACTATTGCAAACTACAAACAAATTATGGGTTACGATGTCAAATTTTTAACAGGTAGTGACGAACATGGACAAAAAATCCAAAACAAAGCCGAAAAATTAAACAAGAACCCCCAACAATTTGTTGACGAATTAGTTTTTACTTATAAAGAAATGTGAGAAAAATGAGATATTCATTTTGATTATTTCTCAAGAACAACAAACACACATCACGAATTAGTTGTAAAGAAAATATTTTCTTGATTTTTAGAAAAAGGATTTATTTATAAAGATAAATACGAAGGTCTATATTCAGTTGAAGATGAAGAATTTTTAACAGAAGCACAAGCACTGGAAATCGAAGGAAAATATTATCACCCAACTTCAAAACATGAGCTTATTCGTATGTCTGAAGAAAGCTACTTTTTTAAAATATCTCAAATGCAACCATGATGAGAGAGTTATGTTCAGGAAAATAAAGACTTTTTAATCCCGAGCAAAACTTACAATGAAATAATGTCAAATTTTGTTAATGAAGGATTAGAAGATTTGTCGGTTACTAGAACCAATGTAAAATGAGCAATACCTATTAATGAGGAACCAAATCATACATTATATGTTTGACTTGATGCTTTATTCAACTATGTTACTGCTTTAAAATTTGATTTAACAAACCCCGGAGAAGATTATCGTAAATACTGAGAAAATGGTAACGAAATTATTCATATTTTAGGTAAAGAAATCTCTAGATTCCACTTCATTTATTGACCTATGTTTTTAAAAGCTATGAATATGAAATTGCCAACCAATATAATGAGTCATGGTTTATTAAGAGACAAAGATGGACGCAAAATGTCTAAATCTCTAGGAAATGCTATCGAACCAGAATATCTTTTGAAAAATTATCACCCAGAAATGGTCAAGTATTACTTTGCTAGTCAAATAATTTTTGGTGAAGACGGAAATTTCAGTGAAGATAAACTTAAGGAAATGGTCAACGCTGACTTAGTGAATAATTTTGGAAATTTAATATCCAGAACACTTAAAATGATCTCAAACTCATTTGAAAATGGCACCGTATATAAAAGTTCAGATAACGAAATCCATTTAAATATTGAGCAATCAATCTTATCGTTTGATACCGAATTTTCAGTACTTATGGATGAATTTAAAATTGATAAAGCATTTAAGAAAATGGTCGAATTAAGTTCAAAATTAAACAAATATATTGATGAAACCACACCATGAAAACTAACAGATAATTTAGAAGAATTAAATTTAATTTTAAATAGATTATTAAATGGTATATACTCAATTAGTTGGGCTTTACAAATTGTTATGCCACGAAAAATTGAGGAAGTTGCAAGCGCATTAAATGTTAATAGATTTAACAAAGACAAATTACATGATTTCAAAAAATTTGATAATATCAAACCTATTGAGAAATTTATGTTCTTTTCAAGATTAAAATAAAATGGAGGAAATATGATTTACATAGTTTCAAAAGAAATAAAAATTAAAAAAGAATCCAAGGATGAATTCAATAAATTTATCAAGGAATGAATATACAAATCTAAACAACAAGAATTGAATTTATCAATAGATGGTTTTTGAGTTGCTGATAAATTCTTGATTTTTGAGCGTTGAAGTTCAGAAGAAAGTTTTTTGAAATTCACTAAATTGCCTGAATATAAAGAATTTTTGACAACAATTGAATCTTTTGGTACAGAACCATTAAAAGTAAAGAAATTCAAGACTATAATTTAACTAAAAATAAAAAAACGTGTATATTCGCTATACACGTTTTTTTTAATTATTGAGTTTAATTATCAATTGATTTTAAATCTTTAATTTTTGCCAATGCATTTACTTTTGAGGCATTTTTTATTTTTTCTTTTTGTTTTTTTCAAACCATTAAAGAAATTGTTGCACTGATAGGGAATAAAAACTGAAATGCACCAATGTTCCAATCATTTGCATAAAATATCCTATGTTTATAATAGATTACTCCTAACGGGATTGCAATTACATGCAGTAACACAGATACAATTAAAAAACACAATATCAGTTTTAAAAATGTATAAGCAAGTTCTTTTTGTGGAGCACCATCATTTTTAGCATTAACTACTGCAACAATAAATAATACTAGTAACAATATTGCTGAAATAATAAATGCAAAAATAGATAGTGTAGTCACTGTTCAAAAGGATATTTTTTTGATTTTCATAAACTTATAAACTTGTTAACTCTTTCTCTTTCTCGGTGGTCATTTTATTAATAATTTCCACTTTTGCATCGACATGTTTTTGGATAACATCTTGATATCTTTTTTGTTCATCTTCACTTAATTCTTCATCAGTTTTAATTGCCTTCATGGCATCTTGACGAGCGTTTCTTACGCCTATTTTTGCTTGTTCAGTATATTTCGCAAGACTTTTAACTAATTCTTTTCTTCTTTCAGAAGTCAAGGCAGGAAATGTTAAACGAACTTGATTACCTTCATCAACTGGCTGTACACCCAAATTAGCTGCTAAAATAGCTTTACAGATATCTTTAACTGATGATATATCAAATGGTTTTACAAGTAATTGAGCGGGTTCTGGTACTGATATGCTGGCTAATTCTTCAAGCGCAGTTAGTGTACCATAGTAGTCAATTTTAACACCCTTAATTAGTTGAGGGTTAGCGCGTCCTGTCGAAATTTTCGATAATTCAAAACCGTAATGATGAATAGCTTTTGTAGCAGTTTCTTCAAAATTCAATAAATATAAATCTAATTCCATTATTTAGTTACCTCCGTTAATTCAATTGTTCCTTCGATTGCTCTTAAAATTGCATCGGCTTCTTGGATATCAAAAACTATTAATCCAATATTATTATCTCTAGCCATTGATGTTGCCGTTAAATCCATAACTTGTAATTTTCTTTCAAGAATTTCATCATATGTTATGACATCAAATTTCTTCGCATTTGGATTATATTTTGGATCTGAATCATAGATGCCTTTAACTCCGTTTTTACCCATAAGTATTACGTCAGCCCCTATTTCAGATGCGCAAAGCGTTGCAGCAGTATCTGTCGTGAAGTAAGGTCTACCTGTTCCACCGGCAAAAATTACTACCTCACCATTTTCTAAATATTTTATAGCTTTTTCATTAATGTAATATTCAGCCACTCTTTGGTCTATATTAAGAGAAGATTGGACTCTAGTTTTTAATCCTATTTCTTCAAAACCACTCTGCAATGCTAAACCGTTCATGATTGTAGCAATCATTCCAATATAGTCAGCTCTATTGCGAGGAATGCCGTTTTTCTCGGCACTAGCACCTCTTCAAAAGTTGCCTCCACCAATTACAACGCTAACTTGAATTCCTTTTTCGACAATTTTTTTCAACTGACGAGCAATGTTTTCAACTAAAGCGTAATCAATTGCTAAACTTTTTGACTTATTTGCTAAACCTTCACCCGAAAGCTTAACGAGTATTCTTTTGTATTTCATAATTAGTATTACTCCCTATTAATTAATTATCAATATTATAAAGTAATTTGTACTTAAACTTAAATCTTACTATAAAATATTGTTGTTTTTTCCAAAATACAGATATTTGAATAGTTTAAGGAAAATAAAAATAGGGATTGTTTCATAAAATGTGTTTTAGCATTTTAAATTAATATGTATATTAATGTATAATTATTTAATAAAGAGGAAAACATGAAAAAAAGCAATATAGAAATGACAGGTGACCATGTAAACCCAGTCATTAAAAATTTGGTTGACCAACTAAAAAAACATGAAAACAAAGTCACAAATCACCCACCAATTGAGACAAGAGAATATAGAGATTATAAAAAAATCATTGAAATAAAAAATTTAACAAAGTCATTCAAAATAAAAGGGGGCAAACTGCTTGCCGTCAATGGCATGAGTTTAAATTTTTACAAAGGTTTAAATACCGCCTTATTAGGATCAAACGGTGCAGGTAAAACCACCACGGTTGAAATGGTGGTTGGAATTTCAAAACCAACATCGGGAGTCATAAATTATCTTTTTGATGGTATAGTTAACAACAAAATGGATGCATCGAAAATAGGTATTCAATTTCAGGATTCGTCATATCCACAAGGTTTAACGGTACTGGATGTTATAAATTCAGTTAATAAAATATATGGTGCAAAAACATCAGGAAGGGAATTACTATATCTGACTAAGGTGTTTGGAGTTGATGAGTTCTTATCAAATAAGGCTGCTTCACTTTCTGGTGGCCAACACCAACGTCTTAATGCCTTGCTGGCAATTATAAATAAACCTGAACTAGTTATTTTGGACGAGTTGAGTACTGGATTGGATTTAAAAATTAAAACTAGATTGATAAATTTCATTAAGGAATATGTGAAGGAAATTAATTCAACATTATTAATTATTTCTCATGATATTAGAGAAATTGAGCAACTAGCAGACAGGATTGTAATAATGAACAAAGGAAAAGTAGTTTACGACCAGACAAAAGAAGAGACTATTCAAATTTATGGGTCTCTCGGTGCTTGTTTAGACGAATTTATTTAGGAGTATCATGAAGATTTGAGCGATAAACAATAAGGAAAAAAATCCTTTTAAAAAATCAATAAACCACAAATCAGATAATACGTTTTGAGGTATCATTCAGATAATTAATAAACACTTCTGAAAAGCCTTTGTTGGTCCTTTTTTTGCTTTTTGTTACCCAATAGTTTTCACAATAATTCTTGGTACTATTTTTAGTTATGAAATAATCATTGCCGCCACTTTTTCAATCGGACCTCTTGCAATCGCTTGTGTTGCGTTGCCAACTGCTTTATTTGAATTTAAAAAGTCAACTTTATTGAAAAGGATTGGAGCAACGAACATAAAACCAATAAACTTTTTATTAGTAATTGCATGTTATTACTTCTTAATAATGATTTTTTCAGGTCTTTGAACAGGGTTAGTCAGCTTAGCATTTTTTGGAAGTCGATATTTTAACGAAGGTAAAGAACTGTATTCTGTAGCCTTAGGAAGCGAAAACATTATTGTTCGTTTGTCCTCAATTAAAGATTTGTTTACAAGAATCCACTGAGGTGGTTATGTATATAGTTTCATAGTTTTAACAATGGTTTCTCTAGCTGTTGGATTATTCTTGGTATCGATTTCTAAATCCATTTTGATGATTCAAGCAATTGGGTCGACCTTATTAATACTGACAATGTTTTTATCTGGACAAGTTCTTCCGCTTGCGCAGATTGCGGGTGTAAAAACCATGTGATACTTATCATATTTAACGCCATTTAAGTCTCCAATAGTTCAAAACACAATGGCATTTCAAGGCGCAGCACATACATCTCAGTTATTTTATGTAAACAATACAAGTCATGCTTTAAACAATAATTTATATTCTTATAGTGAATATGAAACACTATTAAAAAGTATGAGCAATTTTACAAAATCGCTTAGTTATAATATTAATGAGCAAAATCAAGCCATTAACCCAAATCTAACATTGGATAAATTTGTTATTACCATGAATGGATTTGACCAAAATACAGTAACTTCAATCGAGTATGGAAAATATAACATTTTTAATGCTAATGAGGTGTACGGCACAGTAAATGCATTAAACGGGTCATACTCAGCTAACACAACTTTTGAGTCTTTATTGAAATACAGTATTGATAAACAACTAAATATATTATTAGATACAAATTCAACACCAAAACAAATTGAAGAAGCCAAAGGATTTTTAACAATGCTTGTAATGAAAGCTCCCACTTCACAAGCAAACCTTTTGGAAAATCTTAAATGAGTAAATGAAATCAATAATATTGCTCCAGGTTCTAATTTAGCAGAATTATCAACCACATGAGTTAATAATGCTCTTAATAACGAAGTATTAAAACAATACTCAGATAAGTTTGTTCAAATTAGCGGTTCGTACTTAAACGATGATTCAATAATAAGAATTGGAACCAAAACAGAAAACATATTAAACTTTGTTTTACCATATGCTTGGTCAATCGTGTTATTGGCCTCAGCACAGAAATCATTTACATGAAACACAAGATAGGAGAATAATGAAGAAAAACACCCTTTTTGAACGTATAATTCCTGGAATTATCATTGCGGTGGTATTTTTAGGTACATTGATACCTTTATCAATATTCTCTTATGATTACCAAATTTCCAGAATATTATCCTTTGTATTAATTTATGTAATATTTTTAACTTGTAGTTGGGAATACTTTCACGCTCAAAGATTAAAATGATATTGAGCTGTTACATTGTCATTACTTGTTTCAATTGTTGTATTTATTCCAATTAAAGATATAACAATCCCATGAATGACTAATTCAAGAATAGATAATCTTTACCCACCATACCCTGATAAAGTAGTTCAATTAATGTACTATATGAAACTAATTGCTATCGAACCCATAATCGTAATAATGGTTATACTGATCGCTTTAGCATTCATGATTATTGAATTATTCACTCGTAAATTCATCAAACCAATTGACCGTTTCGCGAGATTTATATTCGCATTGGCAACCATTTATATTTTGGCGATATTCACAAAAGTTATGCAAGGTTTTTTGGTGTATGATTGAAAATATTGAGTGGCTATAGGATTGATTTCAGCCGGCTCAGACACATTTGGATTTTTGTTTGGAAAACTCCTAGGCAAAAAATATTTTTCTAAGGCATTTTCTCCAACAATTTCACCAAATAAAACATGAGAAGGTTTTATTGGTTCAGAAGTTTGCGGTGCAATAATTGCAGCTATTTCTGTATTTAGTTTGGACTTATTTGATTCAATATCTATAAAAATTGTCTTTTCTTTAATTGCACCTCTATTTGCAGTTGCCGGTGATTTATATTTTTCTTACATTAAAAGAATCAATGGTATAAAAGATTATTCAAAACTATTACGAGGTCATGGAGGATTATTAGATAGAATAGACAGTATAAGTTTTATAACTATTTTGATGTTTTTATTTATTTTAATAAATCGTTTCACATTAACTGCCTAAACTTTTATGGTTACATTAAAAAATATCAGTGCTGAGCTGATATTTTTTATTATTTTGCTTTATTGTTAGAACCAAATTCGAAAATTTTCTCTTTAGTTACTAACTTCATCGCTTCAATACTGTTAGCTAATAATTTTCTAGGGTCATAATTTTTACCCTCTAAATCTTTGTTAGAAACAATAAAATTTCTTAATGCTTCATGGAAAGCTAATTGCAGTTCAGTATTAACATTTATTTTAGCAATACCCAGTTTTATTGCCCGAGCCACTTGATCTTTTGGAATACCTGAACCACCATGTAAAACTAATCCAATTTTACAAATTGTAGATAAGTTTTCTAAATGGTTAAAATCTAACGATTTTCATGTTGAAGGATATTTACCATGAATATTGCCAACACCCGCTGCCAACATATCGATTCCTAATTGTGTCATTTTTAAAGCTTCCACAGTGTCGGCTAATTCACCAGACCCAATAATGCCGTCTTCTTCTCCGCCAATAGTCCCAACTTCAGATTCAACACTGACATCAAACTCTTTAGCGTATTCTACAACTTGTTTTGTTGATTCGTAATTCGTTTCAAAAGGCATGCTTGAACCATCAAACATGACAGAACTAAATCCGGCATCAATAGCTTTAAAACAGCCTTCTTTCGTCCCGTGGTCCAAATGTAAGACAATAGGTACAGTAATATTAAGGTCTCCTAAAAGACCTTTGACCATATTACAAACTGTTTTATAACCACCCATGTATTTAACAGCACCTTCACTTACACCAATGATTAATGGCGATTTAAATTCTTGTGCTGTTAATAATACAGCCTTTGCTCATTCCAAATTATTAATATTAATGTGCGGTATAGCATACTGGTTTTTGTATGCATCCGCAATCATTTTTTTAGCATTTGCAAATTTCATATTAAACTTCGAAACCAGGTCTAATTGTTCATTGACCTTTTGCATTTCTTAAAAAGTTAGAATCAACTGTTAGAAGGCGGTATAGTTCACCTAATTTGTTGACACGGATTGCGTCATATTCTTTGTCTTTTTCGTCAGCTTCGACTTCTCATTTCTCTTTCAATTCTTTTTCAACTTTATCAAATAAAAAGTTAAACTCGACATATTTACCATCCTTACAATGGTCATATGCAATTTGCGATACAACATCTAGCATTGTTTTCATAAATTCCTCCAATTTATTGTATATAGTTTCATATTATATATGGAAACATTATTTTATTAATTTATATTTCATATTTATGTTTTATATAGTTGTCTTAGTGTTTTATCATAGACCAATATTCACTAGCCCCGTTCTATAAAGAATCGACAACATTACAATAATTACAGTCGAAACAGATAAAAACAAGGTTGCTCAAATAAATTTATTCATTGACTCTATCTAAAATATAAAATTGCAGACTAGCTGCAATTAATTATTATTTAGATCAAGGAATACTGATTAGTCCATAAGCGTGTAAAACCAACACGATAATGCATAAAATCGCGATTACAAACACAACTGATAATAGTCAATATGTAATTTTAGATCATTGAGTTCTTTCAACAAAATGTCTGTATATTGTACGCATTTGAGCAGGTTTAGCTTTAAAACCTCTAATAACACTTGTTACTTCACTAGATTCAGAATCTCCCTCACGTAATAAATAAGTTACTACAACTGAATCATCTGTTCATTTAACTGATGTTGGAACAAATTCGTATTTTGTTTCCGCTTTAACATCATCAAGTGAAACCTCAGATGGTAATTTAGTTTCTTTTTCTTCGATGTAAACTGTTAACTCATTAACTTCTTTATTTAGGTCTACTGTTGGTTTTTGAACCTTAGGTTCGGGTTTTGGTTCAACAACCGGTTCGGGTTTTGGTTCGGGTTTTGGTTCAACTTTTTTAGTTTTAACAGGTGTAACATCAATAAGTTTTTCTCTATTAATGAATTCAATTGCATCTTCATCTTTAACATTTTCTTGAGTTACCCTCTCAATCATAATAGCTGTTTTTTCAGGAGTTGCAGAACCTCTAAATGCACCATCCTTGTGGAATCATACTCTTGAATTTCCTTCCAATGTAAACGCAATTCTGTTGAATTCATTAACCCCTTCTTTAAAGGTCTTGAAGTTTATCAGTTCATCTACTTTTGCTCTTTTTAAATTGAATGAAATATTTCTATTTTCATCGTATTTTTCTGATAGATAAAATCTATTCAATTTTGGTTTTTTTGTTTCTTGTGTTGACATAATATTTCCCTTCATGTTAAATATATATATAAATAATACCAAATATAATAAATTTATTATATATTTATTGATTTTTTTCCGTTTTTAATTGAATTTTTATTGAAATACGCACGTTTTTGCGGGAAATTTGTATTTTCGTTAACCCTCAGTACGAAATATTGATAATTTTACGGTTTCAATTCTGTAACGTGTATTTTAAGAAAATAAATGATTGTTCGGGCCCGAACAATCATTTAATAATAGTTAGTTACTTTATTTAGCGGTATTTGTAAAATCAAAAATACCAGTAATTGTTAAAGCTGCCAAAACAATAGCAACAATTAGCAATATAATTGCAAAACTTAATAAAGTATAAATTCTTTTTTGTCTAGGATCAACAAAAACTAATTCGTGGTCTTTATTTAAAAGATCTTTTTCAATAATATATGTTAATGAATCTTTTACAGGCACGTTAACCTTGTCTAAATCATCTAAAACTAGTTTAAATTCTTCTTTTGATAGACTACCAATAGTTTTTTTGTTTTTAAATATTCAAGTTCTTGCATCTTGATCTTGAGATTGCGCAACTAGTGTTTCGTATAGATCTGATAGCGATTCAAAACTAATACACTCGCCAGTTAAAGCGTTTTCAAGAGTAAAAATTTGAGTATCTTTTGATTTATCCTCATAAACAAAAAATTTCTTTAAATTTACTGAGCTCATATTATTCCTTTCTTTATAGGATGTCTTAATTATAGCACTTAATATTAATTATAATAGATTTATGGTTATCTAAACTTGGTTAAAACTACACGAAAATGTGTATTTTTGTAAATATTAATCTAAAAGTACGGTTTAAAATGAATAATTTCGACATTTTTATCTTTTATTACTTTTTTTTATTTTTTTTATTATAATGTTATTGCAAATGGCGAATGTGGTGAAGTGGTTAACACAGCGGGTTGTGGTCCCGTCATGCGAGGGTTCGAATCCCTTCATTCGCCCCATTTTTTTTATACTTTTTTTTAAAAAATAATAACCAATTCAATTATATAAATATAATTTATGTATGGAATTAATCAATTACGAAGTTAAAAAATCGCGGTTCTATAGCATTTGTATACCGATCAACTCAAAAGACGAAATTAAAAATCATTTAAAAGAGTTAAAGGATGAACATAAAAAATCTACTCATATTTGTTATGGGTATCTTTTTATTGATAATGGGGTTATAAATGCAGGCTTCGATGATGACAGAGAACCAAACGGGACTGCCGGTAGACCCATTCGTGATTTATTGATTAAAACTAAAATGGAAAATCTTGTTATTTTTGTAATTAGATATTTTGGTGGAGTTAAACTTGGTGCCGGAGGTTTGGTTCGTGCATATATTAAAAGTGCTAATCTTGCTCTGCAAAAATATAGAGAAGGTGTTTAATGATTGCAGTCATAGGAAAAATTGGTGTGGGAAAAACTACTTTTCTCAAAAATTTAGATATAGATCAAGAAAGAATTTTCTATTGTGATGAATTTATTGCAAAAAATTACCTAAAAAATGGGATTTTTTACCATGAAATTAAAGAAAAAATAGGTGATTTCTTGCTTGATGAAAAAGGTGTTTCTAAATCAAAAATTCTTTGATGATTAGACCAAGATAAAAGAAATATAGATAAATTGGAAAAAATCATATTTCCAAAAATTTTTGAAGCATTAAAAAATGGGAAATTTCTAATTGTTGAAATACCAGTTCTTGTTAATAAAAATTGTAATTTTTTGACTTTGTTTTCTTTGATTTTATGCTTATCAACAAATGAACAAAAACGTCAAAAAAATTTACAAAAAAGAAATGTGGATAACTTAACTCTAAAACAATTAGATGGAAAAAATAACCCAAAAAAGGCTATAAAATCACTTTTTGGTAAGAAACCAATTGTGGATATCTATATGTGAAACTTCGATTCCACACAACAAAATAAAAAAATTTTTGAAATACTTTCTCTAATAAAATAAAATGTTGTTACCAACCCAAAAATCGGGTTAATTTTTATGAGAGGTGCAACGTGTTAAAAAATATAATTTATCCATATTTTACAGTCGAAAATTCTTCGATAATCGCAGGTGAAGATTTAAAAAACTTGCGTAAATTTTATGCACCTATTTTGGGACCAAATGCGATTCTGTTATATGAATATTTTAGAGATTTAGCTATCAACGAAACTAACGAGGTCGGATTTCACGATTACGATAGCATTACGTATATGTTAAAAATCGATTTAAAAGCTTTAAATGACGCGAGAATAATGCTTGAATCAGTTTCTTTACTTTCCACTTTCATTGATGAATTTAATAGAAAAACTCTTTTTGTAATTGAAAAACCACTTGATAGAAAAGGGTTTAAACTAAACTTAATCTTAGCTAATAAATTATTAAATATTATTGGTAAACAAAACTTCGAACGTTTGATAGGGAAAGATAGAAACCATTATCTATCAAAAGCTAAATATTTGCTTGAAGTTTCCGCTGGTTATCAAGATGTTTTCAATGAAAGTGAAGATTATTCATTAATTAATGATAATTCAATTGATGTTAATACACAAGACTTAGACACAAAAGAAATAAACATAGGTGTACAAGAAAAAATAGATTTAAATACATTTGAATTTCCAAATATTTATGAGGCTATCCTTAAAACTGATTCAAGAGTATTTTTCGGCCAAATTCAAGGTCAAATAGCTACCACTAAGATAATTGATTTAATAAAAGATTCACGTAGTTGTGGTTTTTCAGACCCTTGCATTAATTTAATATTTTTCTACGCGAACGAAGTTAATGGAAAAATTAACTATCAATACGTTAATAAAATAATTAAAGATTTAATTCGTAAAGAAATATTTTCATTCGAGCCTCTAGAAAACTATTTAGATGCATTAATTAAAATGAAAAATAATGTTGTAGTGACTAAGAAGGACTTATATAAAGCTACATATTTAAGTAATGTAACTAAAGAGGAAAATATTATGGATGGAGGATTATAACAATGAATTATTCCATCAATAATAAAGTTTTTATAGAAAATAATGACGAGTATAAAGCTAAAATTCTTAAATCAATCGAAAAATGTGTCAAATTAAAATCAATGTTAGCAGAAAATAAAGTTACATGAGAAGAATTATTTGAATTTTTGCCTGAAATTTTAGCGATAAAAGACTCGATTGAAAATCCTAACTTCACACCATTTATTTATTCATTGAAACGAAATAATAAAGGTATATTAGTCTTTTCAAAACAACCTGCTGATAATGAATTTAGAAAGTTAATTAATATAAATAATAATTTATGATTAACGGATATTTTTCCCGTTAATACAAAATTAACTACTCAAAGAATGATAATAAATTCAAGATCTAAAATTGAATTAGAATTGCGTTGTAACATGATCAAGGAATATTTGTTAAATAAATCAAATATTTCTTTTAAAGGATTTTATGTGCATGGGAAATATAGCACTAGCAAAACACAATTTGCACAAGCGATTGCAACTGAATGAGCTAAATCGGGCATAACTACTGTTTATATGACCACACAGGCATTGTTCAACTATTTAAAATCTAGCTTTGATAATAATAGACATGAAGGTACGGAAATAATCCAAAAATTAAAAGATGTAGATGCTCTTATTATAGACGATTTGGGTGGCGAATCACCGAATGCTTGATTTGTTTTTGAGATATTGAATGACATTATTACACATCGAATCAATTTAAATAAAAATACCAATTTTCTTTCAGCGATGAGTTATGAAAAACTTAATTATTATTACATTAATCATAGATCATTAAAATCAGAAGCTCATAAGGCAAACGCGTTAATTCACAAAATAGAATCAATAACACTGCCATTTGAAATTGATTAATTTAAAATATTATTGAAAAACGTGTAAATAAAAAAAGTGGACTGGCCACTTTTTATTATTTTTTTAGTCGTCTAAGCGTCGGGAATAACAAGACATCCCGAATTGAACTTGTTTCTGTTAGTAACATTACTAATCTATCAATACCAATACCACATCCACCAGTAGGAGGCATACCATATTCTAGGGCATCGATGAAATCTCAGTCAATATCACTTGCTTCATCATTTCCAGCCGCTTTTTCAGCAAGTTGTTTTTTAAATCTATCTAATTGGTCAATAGGATCAGATAATTCAGTGTACATGTTGGCATATTCTTTAGTATTAATAAATAGTTCGGCACGTTCTGTAAATCTAGGGTCCTCACCTTTAGCAGAAAGAGGAGAAACTTCAATTGGGTGTCCATAAACAAATGTTGGTTGTATCAATTCGCACTCAACTAGTTCCTCATACAAAGCATTAATGATGTGACCAACTGTAAAGAATTTTTCTAATTTAACATTAAATTTTTTTGCTGTTAGGACCGCTTCATCAAGAGTAATGTTTCTGAAGTCCTTACCGGTTTTTTCATTAACGGCGTCAACC
Organism: Mycoplasma zalophidermidis; assembly: GCF_024742155.1. Classification (NCBI taxonomy): domain Bacteria; kingdom Bacillati; phylum Mycoplasmatota; class Mollicutes; order Mycoplasmatales; family Mycoplasmataceae; genus Mycoplasma; species Mycoplasma zalophidermidis. The sequence continues at coordinate 30,421 of NZ_JANSFS010000002.1, forward strand.
ATATTAATGCGGTTGAACGGTTTTAATAAATCTATTTCAACGCCATTATTAATGTATACATTTTTACCTAATTTTGCACATAATTCTTTAAACAACGCTTCTGTACGATTCATCATTCCCTCAACGTTTGAATAAGCTTCATAAAATTCAATGGTAGTAAACTCGGGGTTATGCGTTGTATCATATCCTTCATTTCTAAAAATACGTCCTAATTCATAAACTCGATCAAAACCACCAATAACAAGTTTTTTCAATGGTATTTCAGTTGCTATTCTCAAAACAAATTCTTGATTTAATGAATTGTGGTGAGTTGTAAATGGTTTTGCCGCAGCTCCTGAAATATAATCATGTAGGAATGGTGTTTCCACGTCTAAATATCCTAAATTATTGAAAAAGTCTTTAATTCATTGAGTAATTTTTATTCTTTTAATGAACTTATCTTTCGAATCATCGTTCATTATTAAATCTACATAACGACGTCTATATCTCTCTTCAGCATCAACTAATCCATGATATTTTTCAGGTAGTGGTTTAAGCGATTTCGACAATAATTCGATATCAGATGCTTTGATGACCACGGCATCTGTGTTAGTTTTCATCACTTCACCTTTAACTCAAATGATATCTCCTAAATCTAGTTTAGAAACTAAATCTGCTAGTTCCACTAATTCTTTCTTATTAAAATAAACTTGAATAGTGTCGTGAAAATCTTTTATTACTAAGAATGGCCCTCTTTTTGTCATTAATCTACCAGCAACAATTTTTTCAACGTGTTTTTCATGCAATTCGTCTTTACTATATTTTTCAAATTCATCCGCAATATCGTCACTATAATTTATTTCACCCAAACCATAGGCTTTTTTGAAAGCGACTACATTATTTTTTTCATATTCAATTAATTTATTACGACGCACCAATTCTTGTTCTGTATATTTTTCCATAATTACTCCTTAAAATCTATGCATAATTTAATATTAATTTTACATTAAAAACTTGATTTTATATTAAGTATTAATAACAGTTCATGGATTTTTATAAAATTTTTATTGTAAAATTTGATTTATATGTATAATAACCTTGATGCGTTCCCAATGTGAACGATTACGAAGTCCATAGGATTCGTTGCTTAAGAGTATATAAACTCCCTTCCAATATAATAATAGAATAAGCCTTATGCGTGATGCTTATTTACTTTACTTATCTTATATGTTAATCTATAAAAATTGGCGTAATGCCATTTTTTATATTAAAATTATCATATGAAATTAAAACCAGGCGAAATTTTAGAAAATGTAAAGGCAATAATGCTTTCTTATGAAGGGATGGGAGTAGTTAAGGTAAATGACTATTCTATATTTGTTGAAAATTTACTAGTTGATGAAACTGCTAACATCATCGTCAAAAAAGCTAACACCAGGTTTGCATTTGCTAAAGTTTTAAAACATATTAATGTTTCACCTAAACGTATTAAACTAGATAACGAAAAATTAATGGAATCAGGTTCAACACCAATCGCAATGCTATCTTATAAGGAACAACTTTTATTTAAAGAAAACTTTGTTAAATATTTATTTGGTAGAAACATCCACTTTGAGAATGTGACAGAAATTTTACCTAATCCAAAGCCATGAGGATACCGAAATAAAATAACAGTGTTTTGCGATGAAATAAATAGCAAAATTGTTATAGGTCTTTTTGAAAAAAACACACATTACATTATTGAACAGACATCATATGACTTGGCTCATCCAAAATTAAACGAGGCAATTCTATGATTGAACAACAACATAAATAATTATTTATCACTTAAGAATTCAACCAATAATATTAACAGTTTTACATTTAGATATTCTGAATCAAGTGATGAAGGTTTAATTATTATCAATGCAAACAAAATGCTCAAAATTGATAATCAGTTATTAACTGATATAACTAATAAATTTAATTGAATAGTAAATATAATTATTAATATTGAAAGCAAAAATAACCATAAATATTTTGCTTTATTCAATAGAAAAACGAGTATTTTGGACAAAATTGATAATCTCTCATTCAACTTGGAATGAAACAGCTTCTTCCAAATTAATTCAGCACAAACAAATAATCTTTATAACCTACTAATAAATAACCTTGGACTAAACAATAATGATATTGTTGTTGATGCTTATTCAGGTGTTGGTACAATAGCTTTAAAAATTGCTTCTTTTGTGAAAACAGTCTACGGATTAGAAATAATTAATGAAGCGGTGATGAATGCACGTGATAATGCTAAACTAAACAACATTAAAAACGCAGTATTTTACTACGGAGATGTTAATAAAACAATTTTTAAAATTAAAAAGAATCCTAATGTTATTATTGTTGACCCTCCTCGTTCAGGCATTAGCACTCAATTTTTAGAAACAATTATAAAAATTAATCCAGAAAAAATAGGATATATATCGTGCAATGTCCATACAATGTGTAGAGATATTGATTATTTACAAAATAATGGTTACAAATTAATTTATCTTAGACCATGTGATATGTTTAGTCAAACTCACCACATTGAATGTGTTGGAGTGCTTATTAGAAAATAAAAATTCAGTTTTCTGAATTTTTATTTTGCATTTATTATGAAATGTTTAAGGGTTTTTGCTAGGCCACCTCTTTTATATGAAAAAGGTGAAACTTGAGATGCAATCTTTTTGAAATCTTTTGTTGCATTTTTCATAGCAATAACATTTTTAAAATATTCGGCTGCTGAGGCGTCATTCATTGTGTCACCAATATGAACACACAAATCAATATCAACACCATATTTTTGTGCAAATAATAATTCAGCCTTACCTTTTGAAGCACCGATGTCTGTGACTTCAATGAATTTGTTGTAATTTCTAGCTTCTACGATATTAAGTTTAGTTTTAAATTTGTTTTGAATATCATTATAAAAATTATTCATATTTTTCTTTTTCGGCGATCAAATAATCAACTTAAATATAGTCATATCAATATTAAATTCGTTAAGTTTGTTAGAAACACCTTTTTTTAATTTTACAATCAACTTAAGTAAATAATTGTTTGTATAAGTTAACTTTCTGAAATTCGAGTTAACAACAACGCTCATGTTATATTTTATTATCAACTTCTTAAGTTCAAAAAGTATCTCTCTATTTATTGATGCTGAAAATATTTCTTCACCGTCGAAAATTACTTTCGCACCATTTCATGCTATAAAATTATCTGTTGAATCAAGCTGTTCTAGTATAGTTATTGTTTTTTTATTTATACCCCTACCTGTAGAAACAACAGTTTTAATGCCTTTCTTTGAAAGTGAATTTATAGTATCAATATTTTCGGTGCTTAATAATTTTCGTTTGTAATCTAAACTTGTACCGTCTAAATCTATAAAAATAAGTTTTGGTTTTTTGTTTAACATATAGAAATTATATATAAACAAGCAGTATTTTTAAGAATTTACATATCTGCTTTTAATGTATAACATTTAGTATAAATTTCATTGCCTGAATATACCTTAAAATTTAATTTTATTAAAGAATCCGTGATTATCTCATAACCAAACTTTGTTCGATCAGGATTAACTTGAATATTACTCATAACATTTTTGAATACAACCGGTATAACCGACAAATCAAATTTTACATTTTCTTTTTCATAACGTATAAATTGGTAAACAACGCTTTTATCTAAATCAGGAAACACTTCTGTTTTATTTAATAATGGCGATTTTGCTTTTTCTTCTGTTACAGAACGACTTTTCTTTGCTGATAAAACAAAAATAGGAGTTATAACACTAACTGCTGCAGCAACACATAAAATAGGAATTCAAATCTTCTTTTTAATCATTTAAGTCCTTGTATTGTTCGAAAATGCTTATATTTATGTCATTTTGTTTTATTATTTCTTCAATGTCTTTGCTGTCAAATTCATATTGAGGTTCTCCTGACAATGTTTTAGAATTTGATATTTTAAGTTTTATCAATCCATCATTCACATCCAATAAGCGATTAACCACTTCCTGTCTTTGGCTAATGTTAACTGTAATTAAATCAGATTTTTTATCTAAACCTCCATTATCAAAAATATATTTGTAAATCGTATTTAACTGTCCTTTGAAATTATATGGGATAAATAACCCTACATCTGAAAACGATTTAGAATCGACGATTAATCCCGATTTATAATCAAAAGTTGTTGGATTGCCAAAAGTGTATTCGGATCTTTGAGTGCCTGTTGAATAAATACTCTCATAAATTTTTGATGAAATTTGTTTTTTTGTAATATGGTTACATATGTCTGAATCTATCTCACTAATTCCATGAGTAGACAAAGATTGATTCATATTCATTATTAATCGATAATCATCAAAATTTTTGAACGTATAACCAGATTTATTTTTTTGTTTTCATCCTGTATTTTCATCGCTTTGAATTTTTTCCTTTGCAAAATTAACTATTCTTTTAATTCCGAAATTAGAAAATTCTAAATCAGTGTGTAAATATTGCGTTTTTGTTCCTAAAATATCTCCATCTAATTCTCCAAAATCAAACTGATATTTTTCTGCAAGGTCGAATCCAGCAAAATTGTTTTTAGCATCCATAAAATATTCAGAGACATTGTTTTTTTGTTTTTTAATATCCCATATTTCTTTTTTGAAACCAGTGTTTTGTACAGTAATTGAATTTAATTCGGAAAATTTTAATCCCAATAAATCTGATGATATTATTACATTACATATTTTTATATTGTCTTTGGGTTTCGCCTTAAACGATGATTTATCATAGTTAAATAGTGAATCTAATTTTTTAGCATCTTCATCTTTTAAATTATAGATTGTCTCTCTAAATGACAATTTTTTATTATCCAACGGCTTATTATTTATAGAGATTAATAAGTTTTTAAAACTGTATTCAAACAAATTAGAATATTTGGAATAATCAGGTGTTGCAAATATGAATGATATATAAAATCTATCATCTTTAAAAAATCTTTTAATTTCAACCCGTCCTCTTATCAACAGAACATTTCCTTTAGCTCTAATAGCTGTTGAATACGAATATAAATTTAAATCATATTTATTTAGTCCTTCTGATTTATCATTACTTGATATTTTTTTACAAATAAAGCGATAAGGATCGATTTTCAACCTATTAATTTGTGCCGGTTGATTTTGAACTGGTATATTATTCGTTAAGGTAAAAATATAAAAACTCCTCTATTGCTTTTCTTCTTTTTTTATAATATGTTGTTCTTGAAAAATGCATATCGTATCATTCCTTATCTTGATTTTTAATAACAAATTCATTTTCAATAATTAATTTGCTGTTTTTGTTTAACATCTCAATAGTTTGATCAAATTTAGAATAATTATTTATTTCCGTATTTTTCACTCGGTTATTTAGTGTCATTTTTAACTGTGCTTTCTTATTAGCTTTATCTAATAATGCTAAAGATTTCACCGCGTTGTAACGTTGCTGATTAGTCAAAAAACTATTAAAATATTGGTTTCTTAAATCTATCATTTTTTTCTCCTTTCATGATTTATTAACCACATTTATTTTCGTTACAAAAAAAACGGAAAAAACTATTAAAATTACTTTAAAAATGTTTAAAAAAAAGCAACAACTGTGCTTTTCGTTTAAAATTCTTTTATTTGTTTTCAAGATAAAGGTCAATTTTTTGGAGTATTTTTTACCTTGGTTATAACAACTATATATGAATCATCTTTTAATTTATTTTTATATTTTTTAACAGTAATATTTTGAGATTCTTCAGGAAAATTAGCCAAAAATTCATCAATTTCACTTTGATAATTTCTTCCTTTTAATAGATATAACAATCCACCAATTTTCAACAAATGATTTGTTAACATATACATATTCTTAATACTTGATACTGCCCTTGCAGTTACTAAATCAAACAAACCAGATAGTGCTTTTGTGTCTTCGCATCTTTTATTTATAATTTCTAGATCGGTAATATCAAGTTTTTCCTTAACATCTTTTAAAAAGTTACAACGACTTTGCATTCCTTCAATAATTGTTAACTTATAATTACAATTTAAAAGTAGATGGGGTAATGAAGGGAAGCCAGCACCTGCACCAATATCAACAATTTTTGCCGAATTATATTGAAATCCGAGTTCTTTGGCTACATCCATTGCCTGAATTGAATCAGCAATACCATTTACCTTGATATCATTAATGGTTTTAAAACCTGTAATATTTTTTGTTTTGTTATATTCAAATATTAATTCTGCGAATTTTTCTAATTTTTCATTCATTATTTTTTAATAACATTAGCAAATTCATCATACAAATCAGATACTGATTTACCAGTTATTGAAGCTTCAATTACACCGGCGATAAATTCGTCTAATGATATAACTTGTAATTTGCTAAATTTTCCTTCTATGTCTGAATTATCAATTGAATCGGTAATAATTACTCTTGATAAATTGGGGTTGTTTTCAAATATTTCAAAACCTTTAGTAAATATACCATGTGTGGCTGCAACAATAATTTTTTTTGCTCCGTGTGCTTTTAAAGTATCTACCGCTTTTAATATAGTGCCACCTGTGTCAATAATATCGTCAATAATAACAACATTCTCACCTTCAACTCCACCAATTAAGCCCATAACTTCAGTTTGATTGGTTCCAGTTCTACGTTTATCAATAATACTAATCTTTACAGTATCTGCTATTAGTTCTGCAAGTTTTCTAGCACGAATTGTTCCACCGTGATCTGGAGAAACAACCGTAAAAGGTTCTTTTAGTTGTTTAACTGCTTTGGCAATTGGATACGCTCCTCTTAAATCATCGATTGGGATATCAAAAAAACCTTGGATAGCAGGGTTGTGTAAATCAACTGCAATGATTTTTGTTGCACCGGCGGTTTGAATTAAATCGGCAACGAGTTTCGCACCTATGGGTTGACGACCGCTGGCTTTACGGTCTTGACGCGCGTAGCCATAATAGCTAAGCGCAATTGTAATTGAGTTGGCACTAGCCCTTTTTAACGAATCTATAAATAAAAGTAAATCCATTAAGTTATCATTAACTGGTCTAGATGTTGATGCTACTACATAGACATCTTTACTACGTACAGTTTCTTCGCTGACTATCATTCTTTCACCATCAGCAAATAATGTTTTTGTTATAGGTGAAACATGCAAACCTAAAATTTTGGCTATTTTTTCAGTCAAAGGGATACAATTTGGCATACCAAATAACATAATATTTTCTTTCTTCATAATACTCCTACCTTGTTACTTATATTATAAAGGTATACTCATTTATATTTGCTTTTTTGTTTTAATTTATTTATTAATGGTCATTTTAGGGATTTTTTTACCAATAATTAGTTAGTTATAAAGGTTTTAAATTGTAGAGCATATATTTTTAAGCAACATAAATAATTTTTATTTTTTAAAAAACATATCAGTTTTAAAACGTGTATTTTGGTCAAAAATTATTTAATTTATTGAATGCGATTATAAAATATATTGAGTTAGTCATTAAGCAAAAATTGTAAGAAAATCTAAACTAATATAAAAAAATAAAAAAATTATATTTATCAAAATTTTTATATTATAATAGTAATGCTAATTTTAGCAAATATATGGAGAGGTAGCGAAGCGGCCAAACGCGGGTGGCTGTAACCCACTTCCTAACGGTTCGGGGGTTCGAATCCCTCCCTCTCCACCATTTTGCCCCATAGCCAAGCGGTAAGGCATCGGTTTTTGGTACCGACATGCGTTAGTTCGAATCTAACTGGGGCAACCATATCACCTATTGGTGATTTTTTATTTTGCTTTTAGTGATATGATTAAATTATGAACACACAAACTAATGACTTAAAAAACCATATTATTAGAAACAATAAAATTATTGGGGGATCAATATTATCACTAGCTTTTTTTATTATAGTAGCACTAGCTGGTGGCATACTTTATAATTACATATTCGATATTAGCTTACAATTGTGAGTTATTTTGGCTGGAACTCTTCTTGATTTTGCACTCATTATTATAATTTTAGTTTTTGGCCATAAAATGAAAGCTTATATTTTGGGCCCATTAGCCTCAATATCAATGTTCCTCTTGGGATTTTATGGATTAGGATACGGAATAAATCAATTTGTAAGCAACCATGAATTAATTAAACTGACAGCAATTTTCTTCATTCCTGCAGCTTCAATGGTATTAATCGGGGCATTAGCGTATTTTAATGTATTAAAAATAAATAAAATAACTCCGATTATGATTACCTTATTCATAACAATAATTGTTTTAATGTTGGTTTCATGATTTTCATCTCATCAATTAATATTTACCATAATAAGTGGTGTTGGTTTCCTTCTAACACTTTGCTACATGGCTATTGATTGATTAATCATTATTAAATTCAATAACAATTTTAAAAAGCTAACACCTGAACAACAATCAGTTGGAGAATTAATAAAATGGTCTATTTACTTTGGTTATCGTTTAGCCTTTGATTATATATATGCATTTATATATCTTTCAAACTTTTTTGGAAAATAAAAATATAGCTCACTAAAAGCTATTTTTTTTATTAAATTTAACGAATGATACTGAAAAATGAATAAAAAAATGGCGATCACGAGAGGATTCGAACCTCTGACAACAAGCTTAGAAGGCTTGTGCTCTATCCTGCTGAGCTACGCGACCACGTGAAATAATTTTATAACATTTTAAGATAAAAGCAAAAGAAATAATTATTTTTTTACTGTTAAAAAACTCTTTTTTCACTTAGTTTGTGTGCTGAAAATATTACAAAACAAAAACTTGCTTAACACAAGTTTTTGGATAAAAATAAATGTTTTGAACTGCTTTTTAAAATAAATTAGAAAACCATAATAATATTTCGTGTTTTTTTAAAAGCAGACTAAATTTTTGTAGAAATTTAATCTATACTAATGTGAGTATTATCAGGTTTATAGTTTTCGATTCTGTTAATAATATTAGGTGAATAATAATCGTCGTAGGTTAAATAAATATCTGGTTCAACACCGTTTTCGGTTATTGGTAAATTAGTCAAAGTGATATTGTTTCAATTACCATCATATCCACTAAAACCACTTGTGCTGGAAATATCCACATTAGAGCCATCAGGCAATACTGTTGGTAGAACCGAAAACATTCCACCACCAGTCTTATTTCCAATTACTGTAGCTATATGTTGAGTCTTAACAATATGTGCGAATAAATTGGCAGCACTAAAAGTATTAATTCCAGTCAAAACATATCATTTATATTCAGAGTATGAATCATTTTTATTAACTATTGAATCCTGATTCGTGTCTATATTGAATTGATTGAGCGATACAGTTTTGCTTAGTTTGTCTTGTACTAATAAATTTATCGGATTGTTTGTTAAGAAGCCTAATACTTTTTCCATCGCAGCTGCTGAACCACCACCATTTAGGGATATGTCCAAAATTATATTTTTAATATTTTTACCTCTTTGATCTGTCCTAATTTTTTTAATTGCAGCATCCATTAATCAATAAGAATCATATCTTCATTTTTCCTCAGAATTAAGTTGACTTGATGTGCCAACGTCAAAAGAATCTAATATTATTCTTGCAGTATTAGGACTTTCAAAGTGCACTACTCTTGAATTTTTTGATTTTTTTTCTCTCAAAGCATTTAATTGTTTTAGTCGTTCATGATAACTGATATTTTTTTGAGAATAGTTCTTACCGTCAGTATTCTTATACTTTTTATCCTGAAAACTATAAGAAATAATTCTAGAATGTAACTCATTTAAATCACTATATCAAAGTTTAAAATAAGCTTCGTTATAATCTTTATTATCAGTACTTAATAAATCATTTTTGATACCAATTTTAGTGGCATACTCATCAAAATTCTTAACTTGTTGTACCTTAAACAATTCATTGGCCAACCCATAGTAATTATCAAATAAAAATGACATGAAATTATAATTGTTTATTCTTGTGTTTTGGGTGTTGATAACAGAATTTTTCGCATAAAAACTATTCATATAGTTATTTGGCACTCTTGTTTGTTCATAATCAGCACCGATTAATTCATTACCGTTATAGTAGAGATTATAATAATTTGAAGAACAAAACATTAAATTGAATAAGCTAAAAGGTATAAAAACATTACTATCTTCAATGTAAAGTTTGTAATTATAATTGTTTAATTCAAAACTAGGAACTGAGTTACTATCGTTAAAATTTTTGACCTTGTAATCAACATTATGAATATATCTACCATAATCTGTCATTTGCGTTCTAAACAAAAACGAGAAAGCATCGCTAGATGTATAGAAAATCTTGTTTTTATCTGCATCAAATAATATTTGCTCGCCATTTCAAAAATTAAACTTGACGCTTTGGTTGTTATAATCTATATTTTTTATCATCTTTAGATTAAAAAAACCATTCATTGCAGAAAACATTTGATTGACATTGACATACAAGTCTTCATTACCGTTTTCGCGGTAAATATCAACGTAGTTATTTTTGGCTATACCATATTCATGACTTATATTTTTAAATTTGAGATAATCAATTCTAAGTAAATTATCAGGAATTTGCTTTGTAATATAAAGATTTTTATTAATCCCTAATAAAATTCCTAAATTAGTACATGAAGCACTAATTACAGATGTTCCAGCGATTGCAGCAGTAGATATTAATAGTTGTTTTAAGTAGTTATTTTTTTTCATAATTACCTTTCCAGATTACCAAATGCTATTGAAAAATAGGCTTCAATGCCTACTTAATAAGTGATGTCGTGATTTTTATAAATAAGTGGCGAAACTATTTTATAAGTGAAAAATATTATAAACATATTACCCCAAATTTTGACGGGACTAAGAATAATATGTTGGAACATATAAACAAATATCGATCCGGCTGAACCAGATTGTTCAATACTCTTTTTTTCTGCGAGAGATAATATTGGAACATTAGCAAGTTCTATCAGAGCAGAAAACACTACAATTGGAACTATGATTAAATAAAGTGAAGATTTTAATTTAAACCGAGCAATAACGATAAATACCAACATAGCAACATAACCAGACAACATTATTCCAAGCAAAACTCAACGATTGGTTATAATACCGCCTTGTATCGTGTGTTCATCAATTTTAAATCCAATTAATCATGTGACTAGTAACATAATAATTGCCAAAACCGTTGTACCAACAACCATATTGATGTTTAACAAGTCTCTTTTTTTATTGTTTTTTTGAACCAATTCTTTTCGTTTGTAATATAAATTGATAATTCTATTTTCTATTTTCTTGATTTTTTGTGCATTAACTATTGGATCTAAATAAAGCTTATCTAATCTTTTGAATAATGTTTCCATCATGTCGGCATAATAGCTATCTTGAAATCTACCTCCAAAAAGAAATTTAAGCAATTTCAGGAAGACAAAACCTATAATACCCGGAATTATTCCGTCTAATGCTGCAGCAAGAATAAATAAAGGGTTAAACAAACTTGGTACGAATAAAAAGGAAATTAAGTCTGAAACAACACCTACAAAAGCACCGATAATAGGCCCAAAAATTAACCCAGTTATTTTAATTGGTAACCCAATTACGCTTATTTTATATGCCGGCAATGATATAAAAGGCATAAATTGAAAAACGATTAAGAAAAATGCAACCGATATCGCGATTAGAATACCGATAAAAGTTATTTTTCTTATTGACCATTTTGTGAATAATTTGAAATCTTGGTCATTTCCGTACTCATTTATCATAGATTTATTATAGTCAATAATTTTAAATTTAATATTTAATAGAGTAAATACTTGAAAGTTAGCTAAAAAATCTGAACATTATCCCAAATAATATAGTATTTCTTAATTGCAAATCACAACAAATTGACGTTAATTTAATTACATATTATAATTAATACAACTACCACCGGAGGTTTTATGAAAAAAGCATTAATAATTCTCGCTGCGGGGTTTGGTTCACGCTTAACACCTTTAACACTCCTTACTCCTAAAGCATTATTAAAAATTGATAAACAAGATAGAAACTTTTTAGACAAAATGTTGGAGTATATTCCGAATGATGATTCAATAGATATTTATATAGTTACCGGTTACAAAAAAAATTTATTTAAACCTATGATATCCAAATATAATATGACGGAAATTCTAAACCCGAAGTATTCCCAAACAAACTCAATTATCAGTGTATATGAAGCAACTAAAAACATAGATTTAAATAAATATGACGCTTTCTATATTGCTCCTAGTGACTGCTACCTTAATGAAAATGTTTTTAATAAAAACACGAATTATTCTTGAGTAAATACGATTAATTCATATTCACCAAATAAAGAATGAAACATAGTCAAAAGAAAAGATAATAAGACAATAAAATTATTTAAAATTGGGAAAAAAGATGAAAATTATTCCGAATTTATTACTGGAATAAGTTATTTTAAAACAAGCGATTTTATAATTTTATCAAGAACAATAAAACAAATGCTTGTTGAAAATTACAAAAAGAATTCTAATTTATACTGAGAAGACGCTCTAGCCAAAGCACTAAATCACATTGATTTACACACCTATAATTTATCTGGGAAATTACTAGAAATAGATACTATAGACGAGCTTATTGAATTTAATCCCGAAGTTAAATCTATAAAAAATAATCCGCATTTTAATTTGATTAAAAAAGTTTTTGGAATTAACTTAACCGAAATAAAAAATATGAAACCCGTCAAGGCTGGCATGACTAATGATTCATTCACTTTTGAAATCAACGATAAAGTATACATCTACAGAATTCCTGGTTTGGGTTCCGATAAATTAATAAACCGCGAAAATGAATTTAATACTTATAAAACTACTACTAACCTTCCTAATAGAGAAATACTAATTCATTACGAACACAATAAAGATAAAGGGTTAGAAACATACGGTGCTAAAATTGCATTATTTCACGATAATCATCGCACAGTTAATCCTAAAAATTGAAGCGAAGTAACAAAAGCACTGGAAGCCATTAAAATATTTCATGAAAATAAATACAATGCAAACTACGAGTTTGATGTTATTGAAAGAATGACTTACTATAAATCACTAATTTTGAATAAGCAAGTTTTAACTAAAACGATAGAATTAGAGAACAAATTAATTAAAATTTATGACAAAATAAAAGACAGAGATAGACATTTAATACATGTAGATTTTATTTGTGATAATGTGTTAATCAATAATGATAATGACATAAGAATCATAGATTGGGAATATTCAGGTACTGGTGATAAATATTTTGATTTGTCGGCATGATGCCTATATTCATATTATTCAAGAAAGCAATGCGATAAATTATTAAAAATATACTTGGGCGGTAAAATTAAAAAAGAAGACAAAAAAGTGTATTATTCTTATATTGCTATCCAGGGATATCTATGATACTTGTGATCGATTTTTAAAGAAGAACAGAATTTATTTTTCTCGGATTATAAAGAAACAATGTTAGGCTACGCAAAAGAATATACGGAGATTTTGGAAAATGAATTTGATTAAAAAACATAATTGAATGTCTAACATTATAGGATTATTATCAGGCCTGTTTTGGGCAATTGATGGAATTTTCCTATTATTCTTTACAAAACTAGTGCCAACAGACAGTTGAGAATTAGGCATCTTAGTTACATTAATTCATGACTTATTTGCAATATTGTGGGCATTTATAATTGTTTTAATTATGAAAAAAAGTAAAGAAATAAAATCTGCTTTTAAAAACAAAAATCTTTGGATTTTGCTTTTAAGTTCCACTATAGGCGCTCCTTTCGGAATGACAATGTATATACTTGCAATTAAGGAAATTGGAGTTGGCCAAACAAGTTCAATTTCAATATGTTACGTAATTTTAGCTAGTGTATTAGCTTTCATTTTTTTAAAACAAAAAACAAGCAAAAATGGTTTAGTAGGTATTGTAATTGCGTTTCTTTGTGTATTAACTTTCGGAATTTTACAGATTGAAACAAAAACTCACTCATTTAAAGGATACATTTTTGCGATATTGTGTGTTGCTGGGTGAGGAATGGAAGCGTTTTTATCTTCAATTTCGATGGATCGTGATATAGATCCACAAGTTTCTATTATGATAAGACATATTGTTTCAGCAATTGTATTAGGTTGTATCATTGCACCTGCAACAAATTCGTATTCAGAAAATGTAACACAGCTTTTAAATTATAAAAATATTTGAGTAATAATAGCCGCGTCTTTTTTTGGAGCGATAAGTTTTATTTGTTATTACTTTTCGATTAATAAATTAGGTATTTCGCTAGCTGTCGGGTTAAATATTTCTTATTCAGCGTTTGCTGTTATTCTTGAAGTAATATTTTTCAAAGGTTGACAAACTTATCATTGATATAACTATTTATTATCCGCATTAATTTTAGTTTCTCTATTGTGAACACTCGTACCTGACAAAATATGAATTAAGACTAAATAATAGAGTTTTTCCTATTTTTATTTTACTTAAAATTAATAATCACTATTTAAGTAAAAGTAATGGTTATAATGCTAAAATATAATTATTATTATGAGAAGGAGAAAAATATGTTCAAAAAAATAAACCAAAAAAGATCAAATGAAGTTTTATTGAAAGCAACTTATAAAGGTGCGGATAAAATCGAACATTTAATCGAAAAAAACCTAGTAATCACAGAATACTTAAACAATAATGAAGCATTCGTTTATCTTGGTGAAAAGGAGAAAGTAGAATTTAATACACTTGTTAAATTTTTCCAAGGATTAGCTACTTCAGCAACACGTAGTTATCAATTTGATGTTGATACATTTGTTACCGAAAAACTTTCAGCATCTAAAGTTATGGAAGCATTTATTCGTGGTATATATTTTGCAAAAGCAAAACTTTACAATGAAAAATCAGATAAAAAAGAATCTGAATTCACTCTTGAACCTTTCAAATCAGAAGTGAGCCCTGAGTTAGAATCAGATATTGAAAAAGCATTGATTCTTGCAGAAGCAACAAATTATGCGCGTAATCTACAAGTAACTCCACCAAACATTTTAAATTCTGAACTTTTAGCAGAAACAATCGCCAAAGATTTTAAACAATATAAAAATCTAAAAGTTACTGTTTTAGATAAAAAACAAATCGAAGAGTTGAAAATGGGATTGCTATTATCAGTAAACCGTGGTTCAATGTATGAAGCTCGTGTTGTCGTAATTGAATACAATGGAGATTCAGAATCGAAAGACAAGACAGTTCTTGTTGGTAAAGGAATTACATTTGACTCTGGTGGTTATTCATTAAAACCATCTCGTTCAATGTTAGGAATGAAATATGATATGTCAGGTTCTGTAATTGTTGCCTCTACATTAAAAGCTATTGCTCAATTACAACCTAAGAAAAACTTTTCTGCTGTTATGTGTATTACAGATAACCGCGTAAATGGTGATGCATCATTACCAGATTCAGTTTGAAAATCAATGAACGGCAAGTCAGTTGAAATCAACAACACAGATGCTGAAGGTCGTCTAGTTCTTGCTGATGGAATTACCTATGCTGTTAGAAACCTAAAAGCTACACGTATTATTGATGTTGCAACATTAACTGGCGCAATCGTTGTTGCTTTAGGACACACATACACTGGTATTTGAGCAACATCTGAAAGAGCATGAAATGAAGTTAGTCAAGCAGCAAACAACGCTCACGAACTTGTTTGAAGAATGCCTTTTGATGAAGCATTTGCTGAAGGAATCAAAAAATCTGTAGTTGCTGATCTTAAAAATACTGATTTATCAGGTTTAGCTGGGTCTTGTTCAGCTGCAATGTTCTTGAAAGAATTCACTGAGGGTGTTGAATACATCCATATGGATATTGCTGGTACAGCAGACATTAACGAAGTTCCTCAAGGTCCTATGGTTAAAACACTTACAGAATTAGCTTTAATTTAAATTATTTCCGGAAATTTAACCTAAAAACAATCAAAAAAAAGGAAAAACCTCCTTTTTTTTTTTTTTTTTACTAGACCTATAAAATACTGATACGTATATTAATTCATTATTATTATATGTAAAAGAAATAAAACATTATAAGGAGAAAGTTATGGCTAAATTTATTAATAAAACATTAAGAACTTCAATTGGTAGAGAAGATTATTTTAATGAAATTGCAGGTCATTTTGGATTCGAATTAAAAGGTTCACAAGATATTTCACAAGGAAATGTAAAATTGGACTTTACTATTGATACAGATAGCAATAAAAACGCTATTAGACTTGGAAGTCTATTCCAACAATTTCTTGATTTAGAGGAACGCAAAAAAACATTAAAAGAACAATTATCAAACACAAAAATTAATAAAATGGCAGTATTGATACTATTACTATTTTTAATAATTCCAGGTGTTCTTTACATTATGGTCTTTAAAAAGAAACTACGCAACATTCAAGACCAATTAAATAAAACTATTGAAGAACAAAAAAGTATTTACCAAATGGCAGTTGAGCTTCAAGGTGGAATTTCCGAAAATATAGAAACATTAATTGAAAATTAAAACACGAATATTAACTTTGCAAAATCATCATAAATTAAAACAACTAACGTTTAAACGAATAGTTGTTTTTTATTTTCAAATTTAAAGAATTGACAGAACACAGAACGAACCGACATTCATAGAGAAATGCAAATTAACAACACAATGTCCCAACATGATCGGACAACATATTTCTTATGATTTAACATTGGTAAGTAACACACCGTCGCTGAAGGACTCAAAAAATCTGTAGTTGCTGATCTAAAAAATACTGATTTATCAGGTTTAGCTGGGTCTTGTTCAGCTGCAATGTTCTTGAAAGAATTCACTGAAGGTGTTGAATACATCCATATGGATATCACCGGTACAGCAGACATTAACGAAGTTCCTCAAAGTCCTATGGTTAAAACACTTACAGAATTAGCTTTAATTTAAATTATTTCCGGAAATTTAACCTAAAAACAATCAAAAAAAAGGAAAAACCTCCTTTTTTTTTTTTTTTTTACAGAACCATTAAAATGGTGGTAAGTAATTAAGTATCAAAATTAATTACTTATAAACAAAACACATTTTGAAAGGATATACTATGAATGAAATTAATCAAACATCATTTAGAAGTCGTACTGCATTAGTTATATTATCGACTTTTTTTGGATTTTTAGGAATGGATAGAATTTACGCTGGTCGTGTTTGACTAGGCATCTTTAAATTACTAACGGGTGGTTGATTCGGAATTGGAGCAATAATTGATTGATTCCTAGCAATTTTTGGTGGAATGAAAGATAGTGAGCGTAAATTTATCAGAAAATGATAATTTTATAGGCAATTAGTATTTTAAAATATTCAAACAAATAATAAAAACAGCTAACATTTATATACATAGCTGTTTTTGCATTCAAATTTATAGAATTGACAGAACACAGAACGAACTAACAACTCACAAAGGAATAGTAAGTAGACAACATAACGTAGCGAGTGATGAAACCTGAGCAGTGAAATCTATTTCTTTATGATTCGCCGCTAGTGAGTAGGTAACGCATGCAGTTGCCGGAGGACAGGCCATCAACAAGACAAACAAGACACCAGTCGAAACGTTAATAAATTTAGTATAAACCATAGGGATTGAAATTACCAAAAGCATAACTAAAGGAGTTATAATTAATTTTCTAATAACACACATTCAAACAGATAAAGATTTAATACCAGATTTAACGTTTGAACAATGTAACGACACACCTGTGTTAATTCAAGCAATCGGCGATACAATCCCAACTCCCAGTGCAATAGTCATTCCAAACATTGGAAATTGTTTAGGAAATGCTGCTCAAAAATGATGTAAAAATTCTTGCGGTATTGATTTATGAATCACGGGATTATAAACACATTGATAATAACCATAATTTGAAATATTCAAACTTTTATCAAGTGTTGCGTTAGGTTCAATGAATTGAGTTCGGAACACAAATTGTAATAAGTAACAAATTAAAGAGATATATAGCGTAATCAACATAGGGTGCAATAAAGTTTTGCCTAAGGATTTAAGTTCTTTTCTGTTGATTTTAATACCGGCGTAAGACATCGCATGTGAGTAGATACGGCGATTAAAAAGGGAATATTTCAAATTTGCAATAATGCAATAGCAAATTCTTCAAAAATAAGACTTTGCCCACCGCTTGTGTCAGATAAACTCTTAATTAATGGGAACGCAAAGTATTGTAATGATCCATAAGCAATTATCATTTCAATCGCTAATAATCTTTCTTGATAACTTCTTATATAAGCCTGTTTATATGCGCTATATTCGCCAGGTTTATCAGCTTTTTTTCAAGCTAAAATTGCTTTATTTTGGATTCTGTTACTAATCAATTTAGGTCAATAATTTATGACTAATTTTGCGTATGTGGCAAATAGAATATAGAATCCAAAAGCAGTAATTAGAACTTTTAGAATCGTAGATATGTTTGAAAACTCAGCATTTTTCATAAACGCACCAAAACACAACACAGGTAAAAAATAATTAATAGTAGTTAATGAAAGTTTCATATTCATTTCAGAACTGATTAAGCCACTTTTAGAACAGGCGAAACCAATGCCAACAAATACTAAGGTTGCAAAAACCGCTCCATATATACTCTGTGAAGTAATAATATTCAAAAATTGTTGCACTTGACCTCCTAAAATGTCTATTTATTTAATTTTAGTAGATAGAAATTAATAAATAAGAAAAACGTAAATGTTTTCATATAATAATTTAAAAATACACGCTGCTCAAATATAAAAAATATTTTGTTAAATCTAGTCAATCATTTCATATAATAGATAAACTATGAATAGAGGAAATATAAAGGGTTGATTAGAGGTCATAACTGGGCCAATGTTTTCAGGAAAAACGGAAGAATTGCTTAAAAGAGTTAATACACTGAAATGAGCTGAAGTTAACACTTTGGTAATAAAACCAACATTTGATTCAAGATTCAGTGATAGCGAACTTGTAAGTCGAACTGGAGCAAAATTAAAGTCACAAAATGTTAAGAATTCTAAGGAAATTTTAGAAATTTGAAGTCCTGAATATAGGGCGGTTGCAATTGACGAAATGAATTTTTTTGATGAAAATTTACCAGAAGTTATTGAATATCTTTTAGCCAAAGATGTTAATGTTCTGGTTTCAGGTTTGGATCTAGATTTTTTGAGAAAACCATTTGGAATAACGCCTCATATCATTGCCATTGCTGATGAAGTAAGTAAATTAAAAGCGGTTTGTGTAGTTTGCAAAAGACCTGCTGGGTTTTCATTCAGAAAGATTTCGAACCAAGATTTAAATGTTTTGGGAGATTCGGAATATGAGGCTCGATGTCGTCAATGCCACATAAAAGGTGAGAAGGAAAAGGCCAAAAATAATAAATAATTAAAGAATCTGTAATTTTATTAAACATACAGAAAATTACACAAAATAGGATAATAAAAAGCCGAATTAAGATTCGACTTTTTATTGTTTTACTTATAAGGAATAACATGCACATGTGTGTGAAAAATTGATTGTTCAGCTGAAGCGCCGGTATTAATAACAATTTTGAACCCACTAATACCTTTATCAAGAACTTCTTGTTTTCCTAATTTACGAGCAACATTAATTAAGTGTGCTGCTGTTGAATCATCTGTCTCAGTAATGTTTTTAGATTTAACTCTAGGAACAACTAAGAAGTGACCCTCATTAACTGGGAACTTATCATAGAACGCTACACACTTTTCATCTTTATATAAGAATTTGGCGTCAAGTTTTCCTTCGATTATGTTTAAGAAAATATTATCCATTATATCAACTCCACAAATGGCATATCTTTAGCTATTTCTCTTAAAGCTTCGCTGGTTTTATTAATTTTAATTTTGTAGCCTATTTTTGCAAAGCTATTAATTGCCTTGTCAAATAATTCAGAATCATTTAAGAAGAAAATATATGCTAAAACATCTAACTTATCCTTGTACATTGTTTGTTCAAAAGAAAGTAACTTAACCTTTGTCATTTTATTCTTATCTTTTGAATCTACATCCGCTTCGGTATTAGGAAGTTCGGTTTCGTTTGTTGCACCAATCGGAGCGATTTGATTTACATAAACCAAAACAGGTTTTTTATTATCGGTAGATTCCTTTTTATATGGACTGTATGCAAAATTAGATTCAATTTCAGTATTAACTAAACGATCATTAACAACATCATAAAAACCATATAAATCTTTTTGTTGTTTTGTTTTCAAACTATCAAAACTTCACTTTAATGAATACTGGTTAGTTTGTTGTTTGAACCCTGAGTACCCATATAGTTTTTTGTCTATTTCATGACCAGTCACAAATTCAATTTCACTATTAAGTTGTTTTTTTGTGTCGGTCTCTTTTCAAAATGTATTAAATGAATCAACACCATCAATAGCAGTAGCTATTTTTTTGTTGGTGAAGAAATCGTCGTCATCATTTGTTACACTAATGTCTTTAGTTCAGATTTGAGCATATTGTTTATCGACTGCATATTTAGAAAGTAAATAATTATTTAATTCAAATTTTAAGTCTTTATCATATTTAAAGTTAGAGTCAATTTTCTTTAAATTGTCTTTATCGCTAATATGGAAGTACTTATTAACAATTAACATTTTTTCTAAATCAGCTCTAATTCCAGTTTTTTCGTTTAGTCACAAAATCTTAAATTTATTTAACGGTACTAAATCCCCTGGTTTGAATTCAGAAAGGACTTGAATTTCATCATTTTTTAGTGTTTTATCACCAACTCATTCATTTAATTTTTCAGCAAAATAATAAGGATTTGCATCTAATTTATTTTTTGAATATAACTGAAATGCTTTTCATGAGTCTTTAAATAGGATAGTACCCTCATCGTTAAAAGTGTTTTTGTAAATTTCCTCAATTTTAGACGAATCATCAACTTTAACATCATAAAGTGAAAGTAATGTCGAATGAGTGAATATTTTTTTTAAAATTTCAGGAGCTGATTTTTTGATTTCTTCTATTTGTTTTAATTTTGCGGCTGTATCAATATTTTGTCCACAAGAAACTACAGCAATCGGAAGAGCTAAAGCTGGTGAAGCCAATAATAAATTAATTTTTTTCATTTTAATCACCTTATTTAACCTTTCTTAATTTCAATAATTCATCGTAAACCATTGAATTTGCATCTTTTCCGTAATTTGAATTATTCTTTTTGAAGTAAACTTTATCATTTTTCAATTCAAATAAATCATCGTAATTTGCCGTGGCTCTTTCCTTCATTCATTTATCTACAGCTTTTGTTAATTCTAATGATTCTCTGGCCTTGAATGAAATAGCGATATTTTCATTTAGTTCTTTAATCTCATTAATATCTTTGTCTGAATATTTAACATTTTCTAATAAATTACCATTTTCATCGATTGCATATATATTATTTTGTTGTTTTAGATAATTTATAAAATCAGGATTCTTTAACATTTGGCCTAAAACAATGTCTGGTGAAGTCATTGAATTATTAATCAAACTTAAAGCATTGTATTTTTTCCCATTAATACTGTTTTTGTATTTATTTGAAAGATAGAAATCTTTCTTAATCATGTCTTTAATTACTAATTCTTGCGAATTTAAATCTTGTGTTTTAAATTCATCAATATTTTTCATTTTAAGCAAGGTGATACCTTTAGATGAAAGAATAACACGAGTATTATTGTCACCTTTTAGTTTGTAAACTGTGCTAATTTTTCCGTCTTTTTCAAACAATTCTGTTATAGGTTTGACCACTAAATCATTAAATTTATCAGTAGTTAAGCCAATTTTTTTAACATCGCTTGCTTCATCAAAGACTTTCTTAATTTCTTCGTTAAATTGGCCAATTAAATTTTGTGCTGCTTGTCTGTCAGATGCTGATTTAATATCGCTAATTGGATTAGTAATATTGAATTCCTTAATAATATTATTTCTAATAGTTGTGAAGGTGCCAAATAAGTCTACTTCTGGAATTTGCTCATTGTTATATAGTAAATTGTCAAGCGTTGAAAATGCTTTAAGAGTATCATCTCCACCTTTTTTAAATAATTCTGTTATAGAAGTAAGCCCTGATGAACCTCAATTCTTTTTAATTTCTTCATCATCAGATGAAAGGTGGCTTAATACGGTACTAAATTCAACAATTTTCTTATTTAGTTCGTTTGTTTTATCTGATTCGGTCATTTTTACATATTCATCATAACTTTTAAATCCTAAATTAATTTTTTCAAAAGAAATTGCTCCGTCAAAAGGTTTTTGTTCAGCTGCCGGTCAGTAAAACATCATCTTTTTGAATGTTTTCTTATCGATTGTTCATTTTGTTTCTTTGTCTGATTCTTTTTTATCAGGGGCAACACCAGGGAATGTAAATTGAGAAACTAAGAATGGATTATTGTTTCTTAAAAAATGAGTGATAAATTTATCAGCATTCTTGTATTCATTATTGTAGTTATTCGGGTCATTATTAACTGCCACAACATAACTATCGGTCATAAATGTCATTTTTTCTTTAATATCTTTTATTTCAAAATAGTTAACATCTTTTTTGAAAAATGGAAATACTCTTTCACCTTTTTTGAATAGAATCTCGTTTGTTAGTTTTCCCGAATCATCAATTTTATAAATATCATTTGATGCAACTCTATCAATATCTTTAATGTTGAACTGCGAGTTAAGTCTGAAACGACGTAGGGCGTCGTGTTGAATTTCTGAATAAACTTTAAGATCCACAGCCTCTTGAATTGTTTTGGCTCCATTGTAATTTTTAATTAGAAAATCATTAAAGGCAGCCTCTCATTTTGAGTATCCAAAAGACTTTACAAATTGCGCTTTGTAATCCAATAATAAGTTTTCGTGTTTTTGTTTTAATGAATCGATATCCTTCAACGCAATATCATTTCTTTCTTTGTCGTCTTCGCTACGTGATGAATTTCATAATCTTTGATATTCTTTAGATGCTTTAACTTCCTCATTATATAAATAAAAAATAGCTTGCTTAAAGGCTTGTTCAAGAACTGTTTTAGGGTTTTGAGCATTTTCTAAACTGTTTTCACCCTTAAGTGAAGACATATTGAATTTAATTGATTTATCTTTTTGGCCTTCAACATCAAAAGAAAGAATTTCAGTATCATCAGAAATTGCATCATTATAATTTTTAATCAAACTATTAGCCGCAAGTGGAATAGTAATACCCGCAACAACAGATGCAACAAGAACTGACGAAATTACTCAAAATTTTCAATTTCTTGTTTTTCTTGTTTTTGGATTAGCATTTTCCTCTTGTTGAGCGTTTTTTCTAGTCAAACGTTCAAAAAAGGTTTCTTTTTTCTTTCCCATATATTATTTCCTTTCATATCCATATTAAGATTTTAATATTATATACTAAACTTAATATTAATAGACATAATATGCTTTTACCAGTTATGATTTATAATATTCGTATGAAAATCGAAAGAAAAAATGCAATATACCAATTAATTACCATATTAAATGAAGAGCATATTAAATGATCACTTAGTCCTGCTGCCTATCAAGCATCTAAACAAGGCACTAATCCCGAAAATTTCTTTTCGATATGTGTTTATTGAAATGATTTTCTAGAACTTTCCTCAAGAAAACCTGAATTATTTAAATTTGCAAACTATAAAAGTAAAAATAAATCTTTACTACCTTATTTTGAATTTGAAAATATTAAAATTTCTATTCACATAATTATTGGCACCTCTAGTGAGAAAATCATAAAAAAAATAGACAAAAGAACATATCAAAGATTATTGTATTGAGGCGATAATACCAAATCGCTGTTGTTACGGTTAAAAGCGAGAAAATCACTATGAATAAGCCAACTCGACTTGGTAAATATTTTTTACCATGATCGTCCAACCGAATGATTAATAACAAGTTCAAACATTTATAAATTTTGTTTATTTAAAGACCTTAATTGAAACGAAATGAGTTATATTTCAGTGTTTGATGAAAAAATACCATATTTTACATCATTCAACGAAAAACAAATTATGAGCATTTGATAGTTTATTTAAAAATGAATAATTATTTCTAAATTTAAGGTTTATTTATATAATGCAATTATGAAAAAAAACAATAATAAAACAAACTCACACAATTGCTTATACAAAAATAAATTAAATAAACTGTTTTTAATATTTGGATTAATAGTATTAATTACATCATTAACTTTTGCAATTGCAGATGCGTTCACTTATACAAGCAGTCAAGACAGTTATAATGGAACACCAGTTATTTCAATAGTTTTTAAAAACGTATATGCCTTTTTCTATTTTACTTATCTAACAAATTTCTTTTTAGGAATAACGTTGATAATGTTTCCTCATTTTAAAGGTAGTCAAAAATTCAAAAAAGCCTTTTTTATGTCCGTAGTTTTAATTACAGTAACCTTTATAATTTATTGAGCATTAATATCTTGAAACCCTAAAACTTGATCTGAGCCTTATGGTGCAATTCGCTCATTAATCACACATGCTATTAATCCAATATTAGGATTTATTACCTTGTATTTAGTCAGAAAGGAAATTGCAGTAAATAACAAAACCATTGGTATATTGATAGGTATAGTTCTTGCATATTTCCTATTCGCCTTCATAGTTTATTTCGCAAATTTCAATGTTTATCAAAATAATAAAGGTGTGGTTATTTATAGTTTTCTTGATTTTGTGAACCCTCTATTCTACAAAGGCGGAAATGTTCTATTAATCATAATATTAGACATTTTAATGTTTGTGCTAGGCGCAATTATACCAGTCCTATTTAGTTTATTTTGGATAGCAGTATACCGAATCAAATATACTAATAATATTTGTTTTAAAATACAGAAAAAAAGACACATTAGTAAAAAATAGCCATTCGAAAATGGTTATTTTTTATATAAAAAAACAACCAAATGGTTGTAATTATTGTTATTATTTGTTACGTTTAATTTCTTTAAGTCTTGCTGATTTACCGCTTCTTTGACGAATGTAGTTTAATTTAGCACGACGAACTTTGTTTGAACGTACAACTTCGATTTGTGCAACAAATGGTGAGTGCAATGGGAATGTTCTGTCAACCCCAATACCAAATGATATTTTTCTAACAGTAAAGTTTTCACGAGTTCCTGATTCAGTTTTACTAATTACTAAACCTTCAAAAATTTGAATACGTTCTTTTTCTCCTTCACGGATACGAACATATACTTTAACATTATCGCCAACACGAAAATCTGGGTGATCTTTACGTAATTGACTTTGTTCTACTAATTCAATTAATTTACTTCTCATTATTAATCCTTTCGATAATATCGGGTCTATTTTTTAATGTTTTGTTGTATTGAGCTTCTTTTTTTCACTTTTGAATTTCAGCATGGTTGCCATTGAATAATACTTCAGGTACTTTCATTCCCTTATATTCTCGTGGACGTGTATATTGAGGATAATCTAACAACCCATCATTTTGAAATGAATCAAATTGATGGGATTCATCTTTGATTACCCCAGGTACAAGTCTAATTATTGAATCTGCCATAACCATCGAAGGTAATTCTCCTCCAGTTAAAACATAATCCCCAATTGAAATTTCTTCATCTACCAATTCAACAATTCTTTCGTCAAATCCTTCATAACGTCCGGAAATAAAGGTAATTTCTTTCTCGTTTGCGAGTCTATTAGCAATAGATTGGTCAAATTTTTTTCCTTGAGGGGTAACCAAAATTTTATAACCACCTCTTTGTTTGAGTGAATCTAGAGCTAAATCAATTGGCTCAACTTGTAATAATAAGCCATGGCCTCCACCATAAATTTCATCATCAACCTTATGATGTTTATCCTTGCTGAATAATCTAAAGTCAATTACTTCAATATCAATTAATCCTCTAGCTATTGCTTTGGAGATTATTGATTCCCCTACAAAGGGTTTGAAATAATTTGGGAAAAGAGTCAAAAAATTAATTTTCATTATTTAGATTGGTGTTTTGAATTTTTAGCAAGTTTTTCATTTAAGCCGTGTTTTCTGAATAAGTCGTGAACAACTTGTGTTAATTGAGCACCATTATCTACTCATTTTTGCACTAATTCTTCTTTAATAAAGAATTCTTTTGTGTGAGGGTTGTATTGACCTAATGCTTCAATAAATCTACCGTCACGTGGTGAACGCGCATCTGCGGCAACAATTTTGTATTGTGCGTTAAATTTAGATCCGGTTCTTTTTAATCTAATTTTTACCATAAGATTTCTCCTTATTTTTATACAAATCTATTTATTTGTTGGACAATTACTGTCAAGCGCAAGTGCTTGACATCAAGCAAATTGCATTTATATTTTAATATAATATTTATAAATAAAAAGAAAAAATGTAAAGTATTTTTGCTTTACATTATAAAATATAATATCAATAAGTTGTTGGTAATTAATTTCACTAATATTCGGTAAATTAATTACCATTTTATATTATTTCTTATATGTTCATTTATGAATTATTTGACCATTTCCGTCTCTCATTCACCCAAATAGAGCCATGAAAATATCAATAATTCATCAAATTCCAAATAATCCGAATGTGAATAATTTTATAAAGGCATATTTTGGCCGCACTGCGTAAAATCTATCGATTCCTAATCAGCCCAAGAATAGAGCTAAAAAAATAATACCAATCTACTTTTTTGCATTTTTTTTCTCCTTTTTTATTTTTTTACACCTACATGATACATTTTTTTTTTTTTTTTTTAGGAAGCAAAAAACTATAAAAAAATCATTTTTTATATAAAATGATTTAAATCTGGGAAATTTTCATAAAAATATAAAACATTCAAGATTATGCAACGCATAACGAACAAAAAAACAAGACTTAATTAAGTCTTGTTTTTAATTATCTAGATCCTCTAGTTCAATTAAAACTTTGGATAATCCCGCATCTATATAATCACAAGCAACATAATCAGCTTGCTTCTTAACAAAATCAAGAGAACCATTCATTGCTATAAATTTACCTAAATATTTTTTTGCAGGTACATCGTTAGCGGAATCGCCGATATGATAGGCTTCTTGCGGATTGATGTTTAAATAATTGCAAACTTCTCTATTAGCAATTCCTTTATTTGCATCTAGAGGACCAACTTCAATAGTTCAACCATTAGAAACCAAATAAAATGCTAATTGTGGAAATTTATTTGATAACTGTTCTCACAAAATTTTTGTATTTTCACGATTTAAACCAAAAACTAATAATTTTGAAAATTCAATATCATTTGGAATCATTGAATAGTCTTTTTTTTCACATTTCATAGCTCATTCTTTCATAAATTCGCTGTCTAAATTGCCAGAATGATACATAGTCATAATGCCATTAACAAAAATAAACATATTGTTTTTCTTAAAAATATCTAAAACTTCTAACGTAATATTTTTATCCATAGTTTTTCGATATAAAACATTGTTGTCTTTGTCTACTATTAACGCCCCATTTAAACAAACGGCATAGGGAGAACCAACTTTATGAACAATATCCATTGTCAATTTAGTATTTCCACGCCCAGTTGAAAAAATTACTGGTTTAGTTTTGTTAACTTTATGGGCAACTTGTATATTAATATCACTTACCGTACCATGCCCAAAAGGTTTATCTAAAAAGGTTCCATCTAAATCAATGAAGTAAGCTTTCGCTTTGTTTTTTATTTTTTCCATAGTGCCGAAATTATACCTATAAACAAAAAGATAATAATAATATTTTTTTACACATGAATACAAAAAAAGATAGTATTAGGCTACCTTTTTTGTAACAAATTACATTGAAAGAGGGTCTCAAGGTTCAATTTCAATTGGTTCTTTTAATTGAGCATTTAACGTGTCTTGTGAAACATATTTTGGATTAACTATGATACTGTAAACATATTCGTTAAATCATGAATCAGACATTGAAAAGTATCCTTTAGCTCCCTTGTCATCTCCTCATGAGTTTTCTACTTCTCATTTAATTGGGTTATTATTTTCGTCTAAGTCAACTCCAACAAAAGTCATTGCGTGATTTGGGACAGATAATTTCATGTTTAATTTATCAGCTTTGGTTAATTTATTATTCAAACCGAACGCTTCATCAATTTGATAAAGTTTTGTATCCATAATGCCAACTTTAGAATCGATTTGTGGCCCCATATCGCATGCAAATCAAACTGGTTCGCCAGCTTTAATACTTTTTATTAGAGCAGATTTGATTTCGCTCATATCTACATTAATAAATGACAAAGTTTTTGATTCAATCGGACCCCTAAAGTATTTAGCGGCTAACATTGTATTTTTAGGGTAAATATCACGCGGGTCGGCATATAAATTTACCAATTTTCTGTAATCTTCCGAAGTATATTTTTTTAGTCATTTTAATGGTGTAATTTTTGATATTTTTTTGAATTTTTTATCTTTATCACGGTACTCAAAGTCAAATTCAACCGGAGGTAAACCAAGTGCTTTAGCACATATTTCAAAAACTTTGTTTAGTGCTTGTTCTTTGACTGAGTTTGCTTCGTTTTCGGTAGCTCCGTTTTTCACTAAAGATCTCAATTCAAGTGTGGCGTTATATAAACAAATTTGTAAAACGTCGTTTAATTGTGAAGTGTTAGACGAGCTGAATGTTTCGGGCATTACACTTTTTGGCACAACGCCATATTTAGTAATTAGCGCTTCTGCTCATTCTCAATATCCCCCATCTTGATGTCCAAATCCTAAAAACAATTCAAACAATCTATCTTGAAAATCTAATTCAGGGTGTTGAATTATTAATGAAAGATAAGTATTGGCTTTTTCCATTTTTTCTCAGAACATTGTGTAAGCTTGAGAATATTCAAAACTTTCTACATTTAATTTTTTCATTGTTATTGGTTTTAAAACATTTAAGGCAGCAAAAATTCAACATCTACCCGAAGATTTTTGGTTAGTAATGCCACCTTTTTTAGTTTGATCACTAAATTCATTGTTGTGGAAAGCTCTCACTTCATTATTGTATGTAGCGTTTAAGACACCGTTTTTGGTTACGGCATTTTCAATTAATTTATTAGTATTATTTTTTTTATAGTTTTTGTAAAATTTCTTTACATTTTTCATTTCTAATTCCATATTTTCTCCTATTTATATTCTTTTTCAAATTTTTTTATAGTTTTAGCAAGACCACCATTTTTAAAGTCAAAACCAATAAAGTTGGCAACATTTTTTAGTTCTCCTTCAGCATTATCCATTGCGACTAAAATTCCTGTCTGTGGTAAGGCCAATAAATCGTTTCTTGAATCACCTATGTGGACACATTTTTTGATATTTAAGCCGAGTAGGTTAGCGACATACTCATTTCCCGTTCCTTTTGTGGCAGTATTATGAGTTATCTCAAGTGAATAACCGCCAGAAACTGTATGAGTGCTTAATTGTGGTCAATTACCTTCGATAAAGTCAGCTAGTTTTGTAATTTCTTCAATTTCTGGTCCAAACACTAGTATTTGACGAACTTGTTGATTAATATCTAGTAAATTATATTTCACTTTATTAAATCGGACTACTCAATTCCTTTTATCTCAATTAAAGTTTTCTTTGTAATATATATTATCAACTCCGTTTAAAATGAAATTGAATCCTCTATACATAAAGTATTGAAGTAATGACGTTTTGGTCGAATTATCAAAAAAAACACTGTGAATTTCTCTGCCTTTTTTATCGACAATAACAGATCCTGTGGAACAAACAGCATATGAAGCACCAAGCAATTTCATTATATCTTCAACTGCACCTTTAGGAGATCTTCCAGTCGAAATTACAACCGGTTTAGTCTTTTGTAATTCTTTTAGGAATTGCAAATTTTCAGCAGAAATGTAACCTTGCTCAGGTGTTGAGTCTAGCATAGTTCCGTCTAAATCGATAAAATATCCTTCAATTGCATTTATATTCATATTAAAAATATAGCTTATTTATATATCAATAGAAATAAATTTAACAAAAAGCACACCTTTTGGTGTGCTAGGCGTTATTTTGCTATAGATGTTTTAAACGCTTCTATCATTTCTTCAGCTGATTTACTGTCTTCTTTATCCTTATTTGTTTGTTTCAATAATTCTTTGTCGATAATACTCATAATACTGCTTGTTTTATCGTTTAAGGCATTATCCACAGCGACAATATCGTTTTCTTTTTCAAATAGTAACATTGATTCTAGAGAAACTTTTGCTGATTTTAAGTAGTTAATAGCTAATGAATCAGATACTCATTTAGCTTTTTGCTTTTCATCGAGAGTACTCAATTTAGTTTCATTTTCTTTAACACTTTTTGTCAAGTTAGTAATTTCTTGGTTGATTCAATCAAAACCATCTTCATTAATTACCGATTTTAAAGGAATTATATAGCCTGAAGTTTTAGCGAATGTTTTTCAGTTATCTTCCATTTTCCCTTTTTGTAATAAGTCATTTTTACCATTATATAATCATTTCACAAATTTTGCGGTTGCATCATTTAATTCGTTATCGCTTGACTTAATTGGAATTAAGCTTGAACCGCCTTCACTAAATACTTTTTTACCTGTAGACAATACTTGTCCTTTTAGAAGAACATCATCATCAGTCGAAAATGTTTTGTATTGTTCTTCTGTAGCTGCTTTAGCCAATTCAACAAAGTATTTGTGAGCTCAGACAGTTTGTTTTGACATATTAGCGCCAACGCTTGCAGCAAAACTAATTGCTGTTTTATATTGTAAAATGTCTCAGTTTCCTCATTCTGCTAGTTGATTTTTCATATATTTTATACTGTAAAATGAATGTTTTGATTCACCTTCGGTAAATTCTTGTCTTGCAACAGTGTCTTTATAAGAGTTTCATAAATTGGTAAAGTTAGATTTAATTCCTTCATCAGTAACAATATTGTATTTGACCTTAGTAGGTTCATTTTTATCGTTTGTTTTTTCTAATGAAAAAATACTTTTATTTTTGTTGTTTTCGGTCAATTCTTTAATAAATACCTGATCTTGATAATCAATTGATAAAACTTCACCATCGATTGTTTTTTTATTAATTTTTGATGAATCTAATTCAACGCCATCATGAAATTTTTTACTAAATTTTCTGATTGATTCAATTGATTTAAATGTCTCATCATTAACTTTTCAATCTTTAAATGCATTTTCTTTAACCTTCAATGCTTTAAAGATACTGTTTGTGGGAACATCATTTCCTTTTTTGGAAGCTTCTAATGCTTTTAAATAAATATCCGAAGCTTCATCTACTTGGCCTCCGCCTTGTTTAATTAACTCAAAGATTAAATTCATTAAGTCTAAATTAAATAGCAATGCATCAGTGTCAGCATTGTCAAAAGGTATGTTATAAATCTTGTCCGTATTATCTTGACCTGCTAGTTTTGCATGTAGGTTTGCAATTTTTGTCGAGAATAATGCTTTATTAACACCGTATGAATTTAAGTCAAGTAAATCTTTACCTTGGTTAAGAATGTATGCACTTGCTTGAGCTCCTAAAATAAGGTTTGGTAATTTACTGATTTCACCAGTTTCAATATTTTGTTTAACATCTTTTATCAAATCAAATTCTTTATATATTTTGGTTGTTTCAGCGTATAGTGGTTCAACTTTTATGAATCCTTTTTCGTTTTTATGAAAGTCATTGTAATAATCAATCAATGGATTTAAAGCCAATGGAAGTGGCCATGTTTTTGAATGTGCCATTGAAAAAATTACTTTTTTGTCGGTTTTTTGTTCATTACCAGAACAAGATGCCGCTAATACCGGCACACTTGAAATCACTGGTAATACAGAAAATAAAATCTTATTTCTTGTTTTCATTTTTTTCTCCTAAACGTAATAATTACTTTTTTATTATAACCCCATTAATTAAATTAAAACACACGTTTTATACGTTGATTAGTAAAAACTGGAATTAGTTCCCTAAAAAAGGTACATTAATTAATATTAATATATATAATATGAAACTAAAGTTATGGAAAAATTCCAGTTAAAACACGACTTATAGCCGTGTTTAGTTAAGTGAATTAATTTTTTTTGCAAAAATACCGTAAATTGCAATGGGAATTATAATTGACAGGAACGCTCCAGCTGCTTGCAGATTTGGAAAATTAAATGTTCCTTGGTGTCCTACATTCAAATATCATATGGTTATATTTGTTACACTTGTTCCCCTTAAGAGAAACAACGGTCATAAATAATCATTTCAAACACTAATAAAAGTAAACACAATTAATAATACATATGCAAGTCTAAGTTTAGGAAAATATACATACCAGATTTTTTGATGTCATTTTAAATTATCGTTAACCATCAGCTTATGTTTATTATTTTTAACATCTTTTGCAATATTAAATATATATGTAAAGACAAAGAATGAAAATATTGCATTTGTTATTGCCGCAAAGAATGTATGTTTTAAATCTCACTTAATTAATAACTTAGTCAAACTTAAATAGATTGTAAACTCGGGAATTAAACTTATCATTATAAAAAAGTATAAAAAAGTTTTTTGAAATACTTTATTCATTTTTAACAAACCCGCAATTGCTAATGAATAAATAGTTATTCTTACTATTATTAATATAAAACTAAACAATAAAGTGTATAAAAATGCTCAAAGAAAATTGTTTTTTAAAACCAAACCAAAATTTGATCAAGTAAATTCAGAAATCAACAAACTATTATTGTTAGCTATAACTCCTGAATTAGATTTTAATGATAACAATAGTAAATAGTAAAGAGGAAATAAAATCAAAACACATAAAAAACCTATAACAATGTATTTAATTATCTCTTTTGTTATTTTTTTAAACATGACTACCTCTTTTTGAGCGAATTGTTTTCAATTTAAAGATAATTCTTTTTATGTTTGCTGGGCGAAAAACCAACATTAATAATAGTAAAAATAGTAAATATATAAACCCAAAGAAAGCGGCAGCATAAGCTTTTTGCGGATTATAAATTTTCCTGTCAGCTCCCATAAAATCTAAAACAAAGGAAGTGATTGTGTGGGCTTTATTTGTTGAAAAATCAAACGTTGTTTGGTCTAAAATTGCTTGTGGATATAACAAACTGGCAAAAATAAAATTAGTAAAAATAATAGTGAAAAATATTTTTGAAACTTCTTTGATGTAGATGTGTCTAATTATTTCAAATAAGCGGATATTATCGTTTTTCATTAATTTAAAATATTTGGCGTTTGCCTTGTTTATTGCAGAAGCAAACAAAATTAAATTGAATGGTAATGACCTTCAGATCTGAAACAATGAATAATAAACTCAAATTGGAAATTTATAGGAACCAGTAGTAAAACTAACACCATCAAATCCAAATAAACGAAAGAACACGTTTTTGGGTCCAAAAAGGAAAATAAATGATACGCCCACAGCGAAACTTGAAATAAAAAATTGTGAATATATTAAAGACAAAAAAACATTTCGTGCTGTTTTAAGAATCAATGTTTCAATAATGATTGCAAAACCAAACGCCAATAAAATTGAAATACTCGTTCCTAAAATCAGGACCATTGTTGAGTTTAATATTGCAGAAGGAAAATCAGGATCAATAAACACTTTTTCATAATTTTTAAAATTAATAGTAGTAATTGTCTGATTTGATTCATATGGATGATATTGCAACGATTTGCTAAATGTATCAGCGATAGGCAAAATAGTAAACATCAAGATACAAATTAGTAAAGGAAGCATAAAAAGAATAATTTGAATAACTTTGAAAATAGTTTCTTTCTTAAATTTAGTTTTTGCCATAGATTCTATCTCCGTTTTTGTTGAAAACTAACACATCAGAATTCATATATTTGATATTTACCCTTTGATTGATTCTAATATCTTCATTTTTCAAAACAATTTGTCATACCAAATTTGGGTCGATTTCGACATAATAAAGAACAGAATCTCCGAAATGTTTTTTGCCTGTTATTTTATATTTACCATTTCTAACAGCGTTTAATTCGATTTTGTTTTGTCTAATATAGTATGAGTAATCACCTTTAGTTTCAATAAAATTAATTTCTGGAGAACCGATAAATTTCGCAACAAAAAGATTTTGCGGGTTTTCGTACATTTTATCTCCGGTGCTATATTGTTGAACAACTCCTTTATCAAGTAGAATAATCTTATCGCTTATTTTTAAAGCATCGTGTTGATCATGAGTGACAATAACAATACTTAAATTGAACTCTTTCTTTATTTTCAATAATCAATCAATGGTTGATTCTTTTATTTTGGCATCTAAGGCGCTAAATGGCTCATCCATTAGTACCAATTTTGTTTTTTTAATTATTCCTTTTGCAAAAGCAACCCGTTGCTTTTGACCACCCGAAAGCTCATTAACATTTTTATTAAGTAGTTCATCAATTCCTAACTTTTTAGCAACAATATTCAATTCTTTTTTGAAAAGATTTTTTATTTTTATATCATGCAAAATTTTAAATTTATTTTTAACTTTTTTATCTCAAAATAGTTTTCAAACAAATTTGAATCATCTTCATTTTTTTACATATTCTCTTTGTATTGGGGCAACTGTTGAATTAACATAGTTCAAATAGAAGGCAAATAACTTGTCATTTTGATTCTCACTAAAGTATTCATCAAAATACTCAATACGAACACTATCAACTCATTTTTGATAGTTTTTTGCGCTTAAAAATATGTTGTCAAAAACAGATACGTTTTCATAAATAGAATTTTCTTGCATGATATATGCTATTTCGTGTGTTTTAGGATTATCTTTAATTATTATTTCACCTTCTGTTGGTTTTAAATAACCTAACAACAAATTTAAAAGAGTCGTTTTCCCTGAACCGGACGGACCTAACAATGAAACAATTTGGTTTCCTTTAATTCGTAATTCATTAATATCCAAATCATAAAAATCTTGATTTTTTTTGTACTTAAATTTAAGATTTTTTATATTAATTAAATGATATTTATCGCTTATAGATTTATTCATAATACATGAATTATAATTGTTATATTAATAGATTATTATTTTTTATAAATTTTTTATATTAAAAAATAATAAAAATTTTTAAATATTTCACACGTTTTTCAATAATATTAGCAAAAAAATGTAATTAAAACTAATTCGTTTAAGAAAAATTTCGATTATTTTGTTTTGCAATAAAATTAAAACTATGAATAATAAGATTAATAAATATGAAGCAATTGTTGTTGGTGGCGGGCACGCAGGACTTGAGGCTGCGTTTGCTTTAGCGCACAAAAAACATAAAACCCTTTTAATTTCATTCAACAAAAATAGACTTGGCATGATGCCTTGTAACCCTTCAATCGGTGGCCCAGCAAAAGGAATAATTACTCGCGAAATTGATGCCTTGGGAGGTATGCAAGGATTTTGAGCCGACCAAGCCACAATTCAGTTAAAAATGCTTAATCAGTCAAAAGGACCAGCTGTTTGAGCACTTAGGGCTCAAATTGACAAAGAAAAATATTCTCAAATCATTGAAAAAGAAGTTGAAAAAGAACCATACCTAGATTTGTTGGAATCTGGTGTTGAAGAAATATTGACAGATAAAAACCGTTTTGTAGGTGTTAAATTAGATAATGGACAAAGCATATATTCTGATGTTTGTGTTATAACAACCGGTACTTATATGGATTCTAGAATTTTGCGCGGTGACGAAACAACACAAAGCGGACCCGATAACGAAAGAACAACTAAAACATTATCAAAATCTTTAAAAGACCATGGCTTTACTATTCAAAGATTAAAGACTGGAACACCACCTAGAATTTGATCGGACTCAATAGATTACAGTGAAGTCGAGCAAGAAATATTAGATGACATAAATCTTAGTTTCTCTTCTCGTTCACATGTCAATGTGCCTACACAAATTGCTTGCCATTTAACATATACTAACGCAGAAACACACAGAATTATCAATGAAAATCTACACAGAAGTGCAATGTATTCAGGATTAATTGAAGGAATAGGACCTAGATATTGTCCTTCAATTGAAGATAAAATTGTTAAGTTCGCATCGAAAGAAAGACACCAAATATTTTTTGAACCAGAAACAGCAGATGGAACTATAACATATGTTAATGGACTTTCAACATCGTTGCCAATTGATGTGCAGGATAAAATTATTCGGACAATTCCAGGTTTAAAAAATGCAAGAGTACAAAAATGAGCATATGCTATTGAATATGATGCAATCGACCCATTACAACTTAAACCTTCATTAGAAACAAAGGTTGTTGAAAACTTATTTACTGCTGGTCAAATTAACGGTACTAGCGGATATGAAGAAGCAGCTGGTCAAGGGTTAGTAGCAGGAATTAACGCCGGTTTAAAACTAGAACATAAAGACCCTATAATTATTTTAAGAAATCACGCTTATTTAGGTGTATTAATTGATGACTTAGTAACCAAAGGTACAAAAGAACCATATAGAATGTTGACATCTCGTGCAGAATATAGACTTTTATTAAGAAATGATAACGCCGACATTCGTTTAGTTGAATACGGTTTATATGCTCAGACTATTTCTGAACAACAATACCAAAAAGTTATTAACAAATACAAAATGATTGACGATGAAATACAAAGACTTCATACAACTTATTTATCAGGAAAATCAGAAGTTGCTCAAAAATACCAAATTTTTGATGGGGTTACATTACTAAAAGTATTGTCTAGACCAGATGTTGACCCAAATGATATAATTCCAGATTTTGAATTTCAAAAAGAATTAACTATTATGGTTAGATTACACGGGTACATAGAAAAACAAAAAACTGATGCTTCAAAAATGGTGCGACTGGAAAACTTAAAAATTCCAGTAGATATCGATTACGAACATGTTAAAAACATCGCAACTGAAGCTAAACAAAAATTTATTAAAATACGCCCTCAAACAATTGGGCAGGCTTCTCGCATTAGTGGAATAAATCCAGCCGATATACAAATGTTGATGTTTCATATTGAAAGTAAAAATAATGAAAAAAATTAAAATCATATCTGTCGGTTCACTGAGTCCCGATTTTAAAAAATTATTTTTACATTACCAAAAACAAATTTCTCACTATTATCAAATAAATACTGTTGAGGTTAAAGAATTTAGCGAAGAAAAAAATATTGAGGTTAAAAAAACAAAAGAAACTAAATTAATTTTAGATTTAATCCCAAAAGATTCGTTTGTTATGATGTGTTCATTACAAGGTAAACAGTTTGATTCAGTTGATTTTAGCGACATTATCAACTCTCACGATGACATAACATTCATAATCGGTGGATCAGATGGAATGGATGAAACTTTAATTAATTCAAACATAAAATTTTCATTTTCTAAGCTAACTTTTCCACACCAATTGTTCAGAATTATGTTAGGTGAACAAATTTATAGAGCAGCATCAATTTTAAATAACAAAAAATATCATAAATAACGCAACATTTTGCGTTTTTATTTTTAGTCTTTTTATAGAATTTTCAGAAAAAATCAATAAATTGTGAGAAAAATATGAAATAGAGTTAATGAACTCTAGTATTATTTCGGGTTTTTTAGCAGTTTTTCTATGTGAAATTGATTCCAAGTGAATTGTAATAAAGTATAATTTCTATGTGAAATTAATCATAGGAGATATAACAAAATGAATAAAAAAATGAAATTTTTACTTGTTGGAGCTACAACACTAACAACAGTACCAACATTGGCTGCTGCCTGCAACAATAAAGACAATAAAGAAGTTGAAAAATTAAACAATCAAATTAAAGATTTACAAAAACAACTTAATGAATCAAAACAAAAAGATATTAGTTTAAAACAAGAAATTGAAAAATTAAACAAGGAAGAACAATTAGAACTAATCTCTAAGTTAGATTTAACTAAAGACGAAAAAGCTACTCTAATTAACAAATTGAATAGTGGAGCTGGAATTGCAGGAGCAATTGTCTGATACATGAGATCCGCAGAAGCGAGAGTACAAGCAGTTCAAGCATACAAATTAGCAACTATTGCTTTTGATAATCTTAAAAAATATGCTGATACAGATAAAATGGACTACAAAGCGGTTGATAAAAAAACTGGATTAGTAAAAAATCCTGAAACTGGAAAATCAGTACCAGTAGTATTTATGGATGTTGATGAAACTGTATTTGTTAATGAATATGTTGAATCATGAATGGTTGTAGACGAACACATGGATTGAGGCGTTGTTGATAAAGAAAAAAATATTACTGCCGAAGATTTTAAAGACTCTGTTGACGCCAAAGGCAAAAGACGTGCCGTTCCTGGTGCAATCGAATTTATTAACCATGTATTTGAAAATGGTGGAATCGTTATGTTTAACTCAGGAATTAGACAATTACAACCCGCCATTGACGGAATCAGCAAAAACTTAATTGATGCCGGAGTTAAAAAAGAATACGTGCATGACTGAATGTTCTGATGCTCAGGGGTTAAGCCATTTTTAGATGATAAAAAAACCAAATATGACCCAACTCCGTGAAAGACCGCCGTTGAATTATTTAAGAATGAAAAAACAACTCAATGAGCAACAAGCAAAAACGAAAGAATGAATGCTGTTAATGACAATACAGCTGGTTGAGATTTCTCAAAATCACAAAATGAGGCCGGCGATAAAGTTGTAACAAAAGTAATTATGAGAATTGGTGATGACTTTAATGACTTCTATGACGATGCTTATAAACACCTTAAAAACATGGATAAAACCAGAGAATATTACGAAGCAAATCTAAAAGAATTATTCGAAAACATTAATGGGGCTCTAGGGGTTAAAGTAACTAAAACAAAGACCGGTGAAGGTAAGACCGCAAAAGTGGATGTTAAAACAGATAAAGTTGACTGACACCAATTTAACGTTCAAGTTCCTGGAAACGCAATGTATGGTGGCTGAACCAGGGGACTTAACTATGGTACTTATGACAAGATTTGAAAACTACTTAATGAAATTAAAAACAACTCAAAAGATAATGTTTCAGAAACAAAATAAATTAAATGGGGAAACCCATTTTTTGTATAAAAACATTTTTCAATTGAATTCGTAATTTTTCTAAGAACAATACTCATTATTTTATTTTTCATGAGATTACTATATCTAATTATTCATCAATAATAAAGGTATAATTTAACCATCCATAATTTGGATATGTTAAGGACACTTAAGGAGATAAAATGAATAAAAAATTAAAATTGTTACTTGTGGGTACTTCGGCTGTATCTGCTTTCCCAATTGTTGCTGCCGCATGCAATAATAATGACAATAAGGATGACAGTAAAACAACTAAAAAAATAAATTTAAGTGAAGAAATAAATAAATTACCTGTTGAAAAACAAATCGAATTGGTTTCGCAACTTAAATTGGATAAAAATGCTAAAGCGCAAATCATTGGTAAATTAAATTCAGGTGTTGGCATTACCGGCGCTATTGTTTGATATATGAGATCTGCTGAGGCAAAATTACAATCATTACAAGCCTACACTCTTGCTACTCTAGCATTTGACAATCTAAAGAAACGTGCAGAAGAAGATAAAATGGACTATTCAGCGCTAAATGTTGAAACAGGTGTAGTTTCTAACCCTAAAAGCGGATATGGTGTACCAGTAGTATTTATGGATGTTGATGAAACTGTATTTATAAATGAAAAAACTGAGTCTTGAATGGTTGCTGAAAATAATGGTAGATTTAGCGAAGATAAAAAAGACTCAGTTGATGCTAAAGGTAACAGAAGAGCAGTTGCTGGTGCAATCAACTTTATTAAACACGTATATGCTAATGGCGGTATCGTTATGTTTAACTCGGGAATTAGACAGTTAAAAGACTCAGTTGAAGGTATTAAAAAGAATTTAATTAAAGAAGGAGTTGATGCTAAATATCTACACGATTGAATGTTTTGATGTTCGGGAGTAAATCCTTACAATGAAGATGGTACATTCGCAACAGCCCCATGAGCTAAAGCTATCAGTGATTTTGAAAATAAAACAGACAATTCAAAAGTTTCAACAAAAAACCAAAGAATGAATGCTGTTAGCGACAATACAGCTGGTTGAGATTTTTCTAAATCACAAACAGGAGCTGGAGATAAAGTAGTAACAAAAGTTATTATGAAAATTGGTGATGATGCAAGCGATTTCTACGATGATGCATACAAAAAACAAGCTAAATTCGATATAACAAATAAATTCTTCTTTGACGAATCAAACAAAGATATTAAAGCAATTTTTACCGATGTAAATGGAGCTGAAGGTATTAAAATAACTGTTGATAAAAAGACTAAAATGGTTAAAAAAGAAAAACTAGCTTGACACCAATTTAACCTGCAAGTTCCTGGAAATGCTATGTATGGAAGTTGAACAAAAGGTCTTGGATATGGGTCATTCAGTAGTCTTTGAGAAGAATTAAATGACATTTATTCAAAAAGTACAGACGATTCAGCGAAATAATTAATTTATAACGGGTTTATCCCGTTTTTATATTATGAAAACAAAAAATACACCTTATTTAAGAAATTGCGCATAAATTATTATTTTTATATTAAAATTAAGATATTAATTTATAAGTTATATTAAGGAGATTAAATATGGCAAAAAAAGACATCGTTATTGATGAAAACAAAGTTGAAATCAAAAAAACACTCGTTCTTAAAGGTCAAGAATGAACAGATTTACAACAAAAATCAAAAGCTGAATTACTAAAAAACCTAAAAGTTGACGGTTTTAGAAAAGGTAAAGTTCCAGCAAACATTGCAGAAAAATACGTTTCAAAAGCACAAATTTTACAAAATGCTATGAGCACATATTTGTCACAAAAACTAGATTCAATTTTTGAAGAAGTAAAAAAAGAATCAGATAGAGTTATTGCTGTTAGACCTCGTGTAGATCTAGAAAAACTAGATGAAAATGAAGCAGTTATTGAATTAACTTACCCATTAGATACTGATTTAAGTAATTTAAAATTAGACTCAGTTAAAGTTAAATTTGACTTACCTAAAGTTACAGATGCCGACATCAATGAATACATTGAAGCAAAATTAAAAGAAACTGCACTTCAATTGCCACTTACTGAAAAACAAAAAACCGAAAATGGTGACACTGTTACATTGAACTACAAAGGTTTTGTTGATGGTGAAGAATTTGACGGTGGTCAAGCCGAAAACTTTGATTTAAAATTGGGTTCTAAGACATTTATTGATACATTCGAAGAACAATTATTAGACAAGAAAATTGGCTATAAAGGTGATGTTATTGTTACATTCCCTAAAGAATATCCAGTAACTAAGCTAGCTGGAAAAGAAGCAACATTCAAAGTTGAAATTGTGGCAGCTAAAAGACCGGAAGAAACAAAATTAACTGATGAAAATATTTATGTTTTAAGAGCTGGAGCGGCTAAAACTCTTGACGAAGCTAAAAATGTACTTAAATGAGTATTGCTAAACAATAAAATCGAACTTTCTTTGAACACATTTATTGAAAAATATGTTCAAGATGTTGTTGATAAAAACGAAATTAAAATTAACGATATGTTCGTTTGATACCAAGTTGAACAAAAACGTAACCAAATTATTTCTCAATTAAAACAACAAAATATTAAATTTGAAGAATACTTGAAAGTTTTAGACAAAACAGAACAAGAATTTAATGAATTGGTATTTAAAGAAGAAAAAGCAGGAATTGCTTTCTCACT
Source organism: Mycoplasma zalophidermidis (assembly GCF_024742155.1). Classification (NCBI taxonomy): domain Bacteria; kingdom Bacillati; phylum Mycoplasmatota; class Mollicutes; order Mycoplasmatales; family Mycoplasmataceae; genus Mycoplasma; species Mycoplasma zalophidermidis. The sequence continues at coordinate 72,187 of NZ_JANSFS010000002.1, forward strand.
TGTTTCACAAAAATTATTAAAAGAAACAGGTATCAGTAACGAAGTTACGGAAGAAGACTTAACTATCTGAGGAAACAGAACCTCAATGCCTACTGGTTTACCAACAAGCTTTCTAACAGGATTCTTTATGAGCGACAATCAAAATAAAGAACAAATTAACCAACGTATCTTAGAAAGAAAACACGTATCGGCGTTGCTAGCCGCAAAAGATCCAAAAGCCGGTGAAAAATTAGCTAAACTTGAAAAAGAATTAGACGAAAATGCAGCTAAAATTGCTGAAGAATGAAATAAAAGAGCTGAGGAATTAAAAGCAGCTAAAATGAGTGAAACTGTAGCAAATGCAGAACAAAAACAAGAAGACCTTGAAAAAAGAATCAGCAAAAAAACTAAAAAATCTAGTAAATAATAAAACTGCTGCCTAATCAAGGCAGCATTTTTATCGAAAGAAGGAAAGGAATTTATCATGTTAAATATTGTTCTATACCAACCTGAAATTTGTCCTAATACCGGTAACATAATAAGAACTTGTTTTGCTTTAGGCGCAAAACTACACATTATCAAACCATTAGGTTTTGACTTATTACCATCAAAACTTTCCCGCCCTGCAGCAGGAAGACTTTTAAGCGATATTCAACACGAAGTTCATAATTCATACGACGATTTTTTCAAAAAATATGGCAACAAAAAGATTTTTTACATTACTAGATACGGTACTCATTCTTATACTGAACCTGATTACAAAAATGTGGCGAACAATGATGGAGAAATATGAGTAATGTTTGGTAAGGAATCTACAGGAATTGATAAAAAAATTCTTCACGATAATTTAGATAGATGCTTAAGAATTCCAATGGTTACTGCTATGAGAAGTTTAAATTTAGCGAACTGCGTTTGTATAATTGGCTACGAAATTATGAGACATCTGAATTTTAACGGATTGAACTTTTTTGAAACTCAAAAAGGCAAAGATTTTTTGGAGAATATAAATGAAACTAATCAGTAGCGTTGCTAATCAACTAATCAAAGATATTAAAAAAATATTAAAAGGGGACAATAGTTTATTTATCATTGAAGGAAAAAATTTCATTCAAGAAGCCTTAAAAAATGATGAAACCGTTATCCAAGTGTTAGAGTTGGAAAATCAAAACAATTTTGAAAACTCAACAAAAATAACGAAAAACGTTCTTAACTCAATAACACAAACCAAAAATCCCGAAGGGTGCGTAGCTATTTGCAAAAAACCAAATCTTAATAACATTGGAAGTAATATAGTTTTTTGCGATAACGTGCAAGACCCCGGAAATGTTGGAACAATAATCAGAACGGCAATAGCGTTTGGTTATGACACAATTTTTACTAATATCAATCCTTATAATCCTAAGATTTTAAGATCTACTCAAGGTGCTATTTTTAGGATTAATATAGTAAACTACAACGATGCCGAAAACGAATTAAGAAATTTATCTAAAACTCATAAAATCTTTATGTCTTCATTAAACGAGGATTCTGTTGATTTTAATTCAGTTAAATATCCTTCACAGAACAAAGTAATTGTTTTAGGCAATGAAGGACATGGAATATCGAGTAATTTATACAAATACGCAGACAAAAAAATATATATTCCAATTAAATTTGAAAGTTTAAATGTTGCCGTTGCAGCAGGTATAATATTAAATAGGACAAATGGAGGTTTAAATGAATAAAGATAAAATATTAGATAAATTGTCTAAAGCGAAGCGGGAATTAAACGGATATTCTGTTGACCAAATCAATTCAATAATCAGTGATTTTGTTTATTTAATTGAGCAATTAGAAACCGAAATTAAAATTTTAAATGATGCAATATCTAAACAAACTAATAGAATTCAAGAATTGGAAACACAAATAGAAAAAACCGAATTTGAAACAAAATTAATGAAGTTGGAAAAATAATGAGAATTTCAGACGAACACAAAAATTTAATAAATTGATATCCTGGTCACATGGCTAAAGCTATGAAAGAAATAAAAATAAATTCAACTTTAGCAGATGTATTTATCATTGTTTTAGACGCGCGCTGTCCTATCAGTAGCTATAATGAAGATTTTGACAAAATAGCCTCACATAAACCTAGATTGTTTATCATCACCAAAAGCGACTTAATGGATCAAAATAAAAAACAAAAAATAGAAGCTAGATTTAAGGGTTCTCAAATTCTTTGATTAGATTTAAGAAAACAAAAAAGTCGTGGAATAATCCTTAAAAATATTCAAAAAATTATGTCGAAAAAAATTAAAAGAGACAAGGAAAAAGGTTTGCTTGTTTCTAAAATAAAGGCTTTTGTTTTGGGTGTTCCCAATGCCGGCAAAAGTACATTAATAAATCTAATTAGTCAAAAAAAATCTCTTAAAGTTGCTAACTATCCGGGAGTTACAAGGGATAAACAATGGGTGGCAGTTGATAATTTCTATTTTATGGATACGCCTGGTATACTACTGCCAAAGCAAGATAATCAAAAATCAGCTACAAAATTAGCAATGATTGGTTCCATAGAAACAAAAATATTCCCAATTATGTTTTTGGCTTACTCGTTTTTATCAATAATTGCAGAGTATTACCCTGATAAATTTTTGACTGAATTCAATATAAATCTAACTGAATTCGAAAATCTAGGTGAAGTAGAAAAACACAACATATTTTCGCAAATTTCAAATAATCGTGGTTACAAAATTAATGGAAAGATTGACCTTAATAGAGCCTATAAATATTTCATTAATTGAGTTCGCGAATTAAAAAGCGTGACATACGATTAATAAGGAGTACACATGAGTAAATATAAACACAAAGACAAAGTAGAAGCATGAACAAAAGTTCTAATGGCAAATGCCGAACACATGAAATCAAGAGTTAAGCTATCAATACAGTCTGGGGCATTAATGACAATTATTATTGGGTTTGTACTAGGGTTATTTATATACGCATCAGTTGCCAAACCAGCTGCGCCAGCTTCAAATAATAATACGGCACATCAGATTTTTGCTCTTGTTTTATTAGTAATTGCATTTTTAGGTTCAATTTGATGGCTGGTCGCAAATATTATGCAATTGGTGACACTTAATATGATTATTAAGGGCTACAGCGCTGAGGAAGTTAGACCAACCATTTCTAAATGAATAATAGTTGGTCTTGTGAGATATCCTAATCGTTATCTGCTTGAATCAGTTGACACTGAAGAAGAAATGTCAATATTGCGTGACAAAATAGAAAATAATAATACACAAGAAGAAGCTCAAATAACAGAGGTAAATAATGATGTTGCTCAAAGTAATGACAATAATAATGATGATAAAAATTCATTCAAATTTATAAACGAAGAAAACAAAGAATAAATTTAGATTGTTAAACAAATAAAAAGCTCCATATTAAAATGGAACTTTTTTATTATTCGTTATATAAACCAATTTCATCAGGATGAACTGGATTTTTATTTATTTCCACTTCTTTTACTACACCCTTAACAATATGTATAACTTTATGTGCCATAGCCGACATTGTAGGATTGTGGCTAACCATAACTACTGTGGTACCATTATCTTTATTCATTTTATATAATGAATTCAAAACAATTCTTGTGGTTTGTTCATCCAAGGCTCCGGTTGGTTCGTCAGCAAAAATTATTTCAGCATTCTTTGCTAAAGCTCTCATAATAGAAACTCTTTGTTGTTGCCCACCAGACATTTGAGGAGGAAATTTAGTCATTTCTTCCTCCATTCCATAAGTTTTAAATAATTCGCTTAAATCTAGTTTGCGCGATTCATCATTTTGTAAATAAGCACCTGTCATGACATTGTCGAATGCATTCAAATTCTCCAACAAATTATAGTTTTGGAAAATAAAACTAACATGTTTGCGTCTAAATTTTGTAATTAATCTATCTGATATATATGGTAGATTTTGGTCGCAAATTATCACATCGCCTCTTGTAGGTCTATCTAAACCAGAAATTAGATTTAATAGCGTGGATTTTCCACCACCACTAACACCTAATATTAAAACGATTTCACCTTTTTTAATTTCTATATTTACATGTTTTAAAACTTTAGTAATTACATTTCCGTTAACATAATATTTTGAAACATCTCTTACTTCAATAATGTTCTCGCCTGAATTAATTGCGCTTTCGGCGCCATCTTTTCGTCTTTTTCTTTTGCTGATACGAGAAATGAATCTTGCCATTTTTTTAGGGACGATTATATTTCTTTTATCTCCGACTGACTCTAGAGCTTCAAAAATATTATCTTTCGTAATTTTGGAGTCAAGTATAAACTCATTAGTTTGTGACTGAATATCTAATAATTTTTCTTCTTCGTGAATCCTATTTATACTACGATTTTTTTTATTTTTTTCTTTAGCCATTATTTTCCTTTCAATAAATCGACGGGTTTCATTTTATTAACGGTAATTCATGTAATTAGAGATGTTACAATGAATATCATAAATATTAGTGCCGTTGTAGTTAAAACATGTATTGGGTTCAGTGTTAGTGTTAATGCTATAGATGAGACCGATAACAAGAACAGGTTGAATGTATACATAACAAACATTACTATCGGTATTGATAACAATATAGCAAAAAGAATAAACGGAACATATACTGAAAAATACATCTTAATTTTTTCTTTTTGGTCATAACCCAGTATTGATCAAATAGCGATATTTTTTTGGTTTTCACTAATCATTATCGTTGACATTATTATTAGGATTACTAACGAAATAATGAAACTCAATGAAATAATAGCAACAGTTAGAGTTTGTATTGTGTTTCCGATTTGGCTGGTAAAACCAGCTTCAATATCTTTAGAATCGATAGCGCTAGACAACGCAACATATATTTTATTATTATAAGTTTGAGCAAAATTATTAATAGCTTCTTTGGGTTGTTCACGAATATTATTATAGATACTTTGGTCAAATTTATCTTTTGTGGGATCTAGGAATTTCATGATTTGATCAGGTGTTAGAGTTTTCGATAAAACTCCATTTGATGGATGAAATATTTGATCAAACATTGCTTTCATTGTTTCAGGTGCCATTGTAGATACATCAAAACTATCAATACCTGATCAGTAACCACTAACCGAATAAAGACCAGTTGAATTAGTTACTTGAAGTGGGGTATCATTATTCGTTAACACTCCATTGAATTTAACAAAATTATCTGGTAGTTTTAAATCATCGAAGCCTATTAATTTATTTGCTACATCATATCTAGTTATGAATTCAGAATTAATATACGTTGGGTTAATTGCTACAACTTTAAATGTTGCACTTTGATTTACAATAGTTTTATTTTCTATTTTAGAAAGAATTTTTTCTTTAAATCTTGAAACGCTATTTTGGATATCAAGTTTTATTTGACTGCCTACACGTAAATTATTTTGTCTTGCTACTACCTCATTAATTATTAAAGGATAAACACTTTTATCATTGAATTTATAAAGAATTTCGTAAAGATTATCACCATTATCATTTAGCAATTTTACGTATTTAGAATTATTTTGGTAGCCATAAATTTTTATGTCTCTACCATCGTAATTTGACTTAATATAAGTATAAACTTCATCATGATCTGGATTGAAATACACACCACCGAAACTAATAAAATAATCGTTTACTGTTGGTCCATAAATAGGGCCAGCATCATTTAATCAATAATTATATTTGCTGTAATTTTCTTCAAAATTTTTAGGAGGGCGAATTATCAAATCAGGATTTTGAGATTCAAGTTTAATACGTTGTTCAATAGTTTTATATCCATTTACTAAAAAGTTTCTATAAGAACTTCTCAATATAGGTTCAGTTGTTATAGTTTTCATTTGATATTCTTTGCCATCTCACTCAGCATATGTGAAATTACCTTGCTTATCATATGGCGAGCGATAATATTTGAAGAAGTTTACTTTTTCATCATTTTTATTTACTAATGAAACATTTTGAGTTTTTTTATCAATCACTCATTTTAAGTCGCTTTGGGCTTGAGTTTTTTCAAGAGTAATACCAACCTTATCTCTCAATTTATCAATTTTAGCCTTTTGTGAGTCAGGCATAGAATTGTATGCAACCAATCAAGGATCTGCTGAAACACCTGCATCAACTTTTATTGCTGCTGAAAACTGAGTTAATATATGTGAATCATATTGAGAATCATTTATAGACGGTATACCGTTTTTACCGTTTTTATTGATTACCGAAGAATAACCTGGTCTAAAGTAGTCGTGTATTTCTCTTTGGGATTCAATACTTTCACCTATAGGTGTATAAATATTTTTATATAAATCATTTGCATTATAAAGCTTATATGGTCCGCCCTCTATTGTAGGGGTTTCCATATCAATTTTAAATTTATAGTTTCTGTTTTGATAAGTATTATCAATAGTTTTGGTAAAAACATTATTCGATGCGATTCCAAATAGTGTTGCTGAGCTTGTCAACATTACGCTAACTGAAAAGGCAATTAATTTTCAAAAATTACTGAAAGCTAACACAAATGAGAATCTACCTTTTACATTAGCTTTTTTGGTTGCTTTATAGTATTGTTGAATAACTTTTGTTTTTGGTAAATTAATAACGCCTGTGATTAATTCATTTGGTTTAAAACGCAACGAGATTAATGAAACAATATAAATTAATAAACTCATTCCAATAAATGGAACAAAGACTGTAATTATCATTGTTATTCAGTCAAATTTTACTGTTTCTTTAGGTAAGGTCCAGTAACTTGAAAAAACATTAAGCAATAATAACTGAAGCCTATTACCAACAACATATCCTAGCACTCCTCCAATAATTGAAGTTACCAATGCAAAGACAGTTAGAGATAGACCAATTTGTGTGGCGGTGTAACCTTGAGCAACCAAAATACCCAACACTTTATTTTTGTTTGAAATATATCTTTTGATAATAAAGATAATTGATACACCAACCACGACCATTAATGCCGACATGATTGCTAATGTTGAAATTGAAATTAATTTAATTACTGACTCAACAGTATTTAATCTTAATGCACGTTCAGGGTTAATTGGATCAATTTCATTTGTGTAGAATACTCTTTGCAATTTATTTGAGTCACTAATTGACTTGTTAACAACTTCGGTGATATCGGATTTAAGTTCTTCGTTCGACACCTGCCCATTGTTTTTAACTAATAATGCCTGCTTAATAACATTTCCAGCATAAGCTAATTTAATTCTTGAAAATCCTCATTTATTAACATAAACTAACGCTTGGTTTTTAGTATTAACTTGCAAGTTATTTTCGTCAACGATTGGGTACATATAGTCCACAGTTGTTTCTTGACCTACAATGACGAATTTAATACCATTCACATCTAAAATGTATTTTTTGTCTAAATTGTTTATAAATTTATTTATTTCTAACGGATCTGAAGGTATATCACCATCAAAAATCTCTTTATTATTTTTAGATAGATAAGCAAAGTTCGCTTTAGCAACAAAACTCGATGAAGAGTTGAATACTATTTCTTTAATAGCTTTAGGTTCTACAATATCAGAGATGATTTCTGGAATCATTTGGACAATGTTTAAACCAAATAATGAAGGGATAGATTGCGACTTAACTTTTAAATCATTAATTCTCGGTCCATCCATTACTAGATTTTTATTTTTATCTAAATTGATCGGTACAAGCGATGTGTCATTATCAACAAATGTTGCATCCAATAGATTTGATAAATCATTATACGCATCACTATTGTTTTTTACCAATAACTCTAAATTATTAATTTTATTAAGAACTAAATATTGCAAGTTTCCATTAATTAAGCCCGGCTGAGTTTTTTGTGCTGCTAGATAAGTAATAGAGATTTCAGGGAAAACTGCCCTTAAAACAGGATTAATTAGAGCTTTAGATATACCAAACACTTGAACTGGTACATTTGGACCTAAAGCCGCAGCCAATGCCGTTATCGTATCTTTGTAGTCAAAGAATTCATGTTTTGATAAATAATTTTCAACAAATTTAGAAATCGTGTGGTGATAAATACCATTTTTTTGATCATTATCATTGGAGCTGAATTTTTTGCTTGCACCAATGAATCCCAACTCTCTTATTAATAATTGTTTATTATTCGCAATCCATTTTTTATATTGGGGATTTTGATTAACCAAGTCACGAACATTCTCGTTGATAAATTCGCCACTTGAATTTTGATTGAATAAATCTATAGATTCTGGGTTTTGCAAATATTCGGTTATATATCAATTAAGATTTTCTTCAAAAGGAATATTGTCGCCAGTTGATTTAGCTTGTGATAATTTCAACACTTCAGGATTAATACTGAAATTTAAGAAGTCTTTAACAAATATGTTCGCTTGTTCAAAATTAGCATCGTTATTTTTAAACATTTGTAAATAAGGTGTAAAAACATCAAAAGTTTGTGCTCCTAATGCATATTCGTTGTCAATTTGTGTGGTTGCGCTAGAATCAATAGCAGATTTAACTAATTGTCAGGTTGTATTCCCATCTTGGAATTTTAAAAGGTCAAACAATAAATCAGCTCCTGTCTTGGAATTTGCTGGAGTAAAAATATTTGTGCCACCTTTAGTTTGATTGATAAATAAAATTAGTTTATTTACTTTTTCTAAAGCATCTTTATTTGTATAGTTTTTGTCGAAAACATTAAATTTATTTACAAATTGAATTTCTTTGATGTTGAAATCACTTAAATTAACTTTTTCATCAGGATGTGCTTTGTTTAAAACTTCTTTAAGTGAATAAAGTTGAACTTCAAAAGTATAATTTCTGAATATTACATTTTCTTTTCCTTGCAATAATGAAGTAAAAATACCTAAGAAATCAAAGAAACTAATTTTGTCTTCATCAGCATCTGGCAAGAATATTGTTTTATCTAAAATTTTGATTGTTTTGGTTTTCGCAGATAGATTGAACATTTTTATTAAGTTGTCTTTAAATGTTCTATTTGAGCCCTGCAATGAAAACATAGATTTAAGGAAAGACATTATTCCGTCTTTTGGGGAAATTGCGTCAAGAACAACATTATATTGTTTGGTTTCGTTTTTACCTGTTTCTAAGTTGAAAACATCTTCGGTATATTTAACGAATTTTGTTTTGCTTGATTTTAATAACTCTTGATTCAAAATGTTAAAATCAACACCTTTAATAATATTAATTAAACCTTCCTTAACATTATCGAACGCCTCATTGCCTTGACGAGAGTCCATCTTATTGATTATAGGTTTTAGAGGAACTACCAAATCAGGCGCTAAGTTTGATAATAAAATAAATAACAAGGATTTTGGATTATCAAGATTAAGGGCTTTAGTTAAATCTAAATTGTCAATTAAGTCTGTTAAGCCTTCTTTTAAATATTTTTGATTAATTGATGAAAAGACTCATTTTATTATTGTTCCAGACGATAACTTAGTTGTGTAATAGATATTATCAGAGTCTTTAATAACTTGATTATTTTTTGTTTTGAATCATTCGCGAGATAACTCACTCATTTTTTTCAAATCAATAGAATTTACAATTTTAATAAATGATTCAACAACTTTAATTGGGTCTTTAGAAGAATTAACTAAAGCTTCGGCAGTTATATACTGACTCAAATCGAAATTGGTTAATGTCATAATATTTGCAAATAAATTATTTACTTGGCTAATTAAATATTTTCTTTGTTCAAAAATATTTCCACGACTTTTAATATCTTTAACCACTTGCTGTAATACACCAAATAATATAGATTTTAATAAATCGCCGTTTTCATGATGACTTAATTCATAAATAAAGTCGAACCCTAATTCGGCCATAATTCCTTGATTCATTTTGCCGTTGGCAAAAATCGCTGCAAAATTATGCTGATTTAATACTTTTTTAAGAATTTTAGCTATTTCAATTATTTGTTCACTCGTTAAAAATTGTTTTTTGACCAAGTCGGAATTTAATAGATATTTTTCAATGGTTTGAGCAAGAATATCAATTTTTCCATTTGATAAAACATCATACATTAATTGTGATCTAGGTGCTAAATAATAAATAGGAATATAATAAACGTTTTCAAATTCCTTGTCGTTTTTAACTCATCCATCACCTTCGGTGCGTATGAAATTAGTAGCTATTGTTAGTTTATGTTTATCAAGGAATTTGCTTAATAAACCAACATCCATGCCATCGGTTGGCATATTGTTTGTATATTTAACCTCAAAATATCCAGTATTGTTAGTTCTTTCAACTAATTTATATTTGTTAGCAATTGACAAGATACCGTAATTGGTACTTTGTTTAGAATAATCTTTATTATCGTTTTTATAATCAGCTAACATAACAATTTTTGCATTATCGTAGATTCTATCAACACCGGTATTGATATTGTAATCTTTAACCAACGCAAATTGATAAATAGGTTCAATATAATTTGGATCCGGATATAAATTTTTAAATATTGATTGAATCAACATTGAAGAAACATATGGGTTTAGCTGCGTTGAGTTGTATATGGTTGATGAATTAGTGCCTAAATTACTTAAAGCTGTTTTGTTTGCTGATTCATCAAACAAACCACCAACATTTAATTTAATTCCCGTAATTTCATAATTTTGATCACCTGTGTTAATAAAGTGAAAAACGTTTTGTTTGCCTGTTTCATCATTGATACCATTAACAGTAATAGTTTGTCTCAAACCAATGTTTTCAGCACCTACTTTTTCTTTGATACTGTCAACAATTAATTTTTTAGTTGCTTCATAAGCTTTTGAATTAATGATTGTATATTTTTCGTTTATTTGATTTTCGTTATTCAAAATATCTAATTTATGTTTATCATCAAGTTCGTTAAACTCTCTTTGTGCTTCACCGAATAAATTTCTTTTTTCAATATCGTTAATCGTTTTGGAATTAGCGATCGGTATTGCATATGGTTGATTCAGAGGAGAAATTCTTGAATCATTTGTTCAAAGTTTTACAGTATTTAAATCAGTATAATTAAAACTAGAACTAAGCGGCAACTCAATGTTTCTAATTAAAGTTTTATCTTCGTCCAATACTCATTTATGTGTATTTTCATCTAATTTATAGCCAGTAATTTTACTTTGTTTTTGTTTCTTTCAATATGAGAATGTTTCTAATGAATCTCATTCACTATTTCTTTTGTCTTTTCTCGGATTTCCTAGTGAATCAATATAGGTTTTGAAAGCTCCTTGTCACTTAGATTTTCCATTTTCGTGTTCCGCATACGAGGTGTAATAGTGATTTCTTAAAAACACTGTACTAGTTTCATTTTTGTTTATTCAGCCACCAGAAATTTTTAATTCAATATTTGCAGGTCAGGGTTGCAATTGTAGCTGATTTGTTGTCAATTCATTATCGATGAAAGCATTTAATTGAATTTGTGTTTTTAATGATAACGATTCATCAAGTTTATTGGTTGCAGCATTTATTAAAATTTGCGAGTAGTCAAAATTGGATAATTTCTGCTCAAAAATTATGGAACTAACTTCGCCATCGACTATTGAAGGGGCAAAGTTAAGAGCTTTTGCAATTTGATTTGGTTTAATTCTGAAACCAACATTATCATCAATTCAGTCAATTCCCTTACCATAATCTATGGTCGCCTCTTTTGTAACGCTGTTAACATAAATATTAGAAATTTGTGTTGCATATAATTTATTATCTATATTCTTTAGCGATAATAATTCTCCGAGTTTTATCTCTTTATCAAATTTTATAGTATCTGAAGGTTTAACTATGTGACTAATTGTTAATTGAGAGTATTTATCGCCATCTTTTTTATAAATTCGTATATTTCTAGATGGGTCTTTAATTGTAAATTTTGCATTATTGGGATCATCTAAATTGAATTCAACGGTGTGGGGTATATTTGAGTTTTTTTCAGCTTTATAAATAGAATAAAGTTTAGATAAATCCTCTTTTGCAAAAAAGTAATCGTAAAGAGCATTTGTATTATCTATACCTAAAACAGAAAAAGGCAAATAATCTTTTTCGGAATTTAAATTTAATTCGTTGCTGATATTATTTAAATATTCATCAGCAATTTTTTCATATTGTAAATAAGGACCATGATCCACATAGTATACAATCGGTTGATATTGTTTTAACCCTTTTGCAGCCAGTGTTTCGCCACTTTCACCGTTAACAAAATATCCTTGATTAAATGCACTCCCTTGGGTAGGAAGGTTTAAATCCACAGATACATCATGCAATTTTGAAACATTTTTATAGTTGTCAAAACCACCAACTATAACATTCCGCACGCTTGAAAGCAATGTAAATATAGCAGAAGTTAAAAACACCAAAATACTTAAACCGATAACAACAACTTTGTTCTTGCTTAGCGATTTAAACACTTCTTTAAACAGTCTTCACATAATTCTCCTTTATGTATATGTATATTTTATATCAATATTAAATAAATATATGCGTGAAAAAAAACACTCACTATTTTGCCATAGAGGCTTAATTTGAATATTATTGGACAAAAAAAACATTGCTCGCGCAATGTTTAAATTTTTATTTTTATTTTTCTTCGATAACAAAAATTTCGTCACCAACAGTGATTTCGCTTCCTGGTTCGATTAGAACTTTAGCGATTACACCTGTAACTGGAGCAGGGATTTCTGAAGTCATTTTATCGGTTTCAACTGAAAATAAGTTGTCTCCTTCTTTAACTGAATCTCCTACTTTAACGAAAACTTCGGCTACTTTTCCTTCGTGTAGACCTTCTCCGATGTCTGTAAATTTCATTGAAAACATAATTATAATTCTCCTAATAATTCTGGTGTTTGTAATAATTGCATGATTCTGTTGTTTAGACGACCCATGTCTCCGCCATCTACTCAACGGTGATCAGCTGCGATAGTTAAGTATAGTTCTTTAATCAGTGAAAATGCACCGCTTTTATCTGCCTTAACTCCGTCAACAATTGAACCAACGGCTAATATAGCAGTTTGTCCTAGGTTGGGAATTGGTGAACCAAATAGAACACCCATAGAACCTACGTTAGTAACTGTAAAGTTCCCTCCCGACATGTCTTTCATTGTTAGTTTTTTGTCTTGTGCTAATTGCGCTAGACGAACAATTTCCTTTTGGATTTCAACAATGCTTAATTTTTCAACATTTCTAATTACAGGTACAACTAAACCATATGGTGTGTCGACTGCAATATTAATGTTGATTGTTTCTGGATAAGAAACTTCGCCTTTTTCTCCATCTCATTTTGCTGCAAATGCAGGGAATTCGGTCAATGCGATTGCGGTAGCTTTAATAATTCATGAAAGGAATGTTAATTTAACTCCTTCTTTTTCTTGAACACTTGCTACTACTTGTTTACGAAAATTTCATAATGCGCTAGCATCCGTTTTTTGTGTTAGAGCACAATAGGCAATATTGTCAACAACTTGTTTTAAGTTCTTAGCAATTGCTTTACGGATTGGGGTGATAGCTTCTGTTTTAGCTACCAATTCTTTTGCTTGAATCATATCTGACATAATGATTATTTAGCTTGTGCTTTTCTTTCTAGAATCGCTTTTTCACGAGGTGTTAATTCACCTTCTTTTTTGCTTTCGCATTTAGGGCCTTCGCATGATTTCTTAGTTTTTTTGAAAGATGAGAAATCTAGCAATTCGTCTGAAACTTTGATAATTCCAACTACTGCTGGGGCGCTTTCTTGTTCTTTGTCTTTATCTGACATTTTAAGCCTCCTTAAGGTTGTAAATTTATAAATTCGAATTTATTCATTTAGCAAAATTAATAATTCACTAACCTATGCATCAAGATTTAAATTATTAAATTGCTGTTTTAATTATAATATAAAAAAAATTATAGAAAAAAATAATATGATATTAACAAATTTTACTAATATGACTATATTTGAATTGTTTTCGTAAAATTTAATGCTGCTAATTACACAATAAAAAGAACAATAAAATTAGAATTATTTGCTCTGTTTTCATAAAAAAATATCTTGTTTTGTGAAAACAATATCATTTTAAATCACTTCCATAATATTTTTCATATTTCCGAGACGAACTTTTTTCTTTTTTAATTTACGAATTATGCTTTAAATAAAGCTTTTTCGGAACACCTTAAAATTTAAAAAAAATTTTTATTAAAAAAGTTGCAAAAAAACAGGCTTAAAAATTTATCTTTTTTAACCATAAAGACTAAAATATAGTAGAGATTAATAAATTTCAATGAAGGAGAAACCACAAATGGCAAATTTTAGTGAACACATTCAAACACTTTTAACAAGAAAAGCACAAGAAAAAGTGTTATCTGTATTATTTATTGATGGAGATGATAAAAGATCAAGAGAAGCAGCACTTTTCTTACAAAATAACGGATTAGCAAAACCCATTATGCTTTTAGAAGACGAAACACAAATCGTAAATGATGGTTTAAAAAATATAGTTTTATCAAACGAAAAAGAATCAATAGAAAAATACGCTCAAAAAATGGCAGAAATTAGAAAAGGCAAGGAAGATCTAGATACTTGTCGTAAACTAGTTGCATATCGTCCATACTATGGAGCAATGATGATTAGAAATAAAGACATCGATAGCGCTGTAGGAGGTTTAATTTACTCAACACAAGATATCTTAAGAGCAGCATTTAAATGTGTGGGACCAAAACCAGGCATCAAAACAATGTCATCAGTAATCGTAATGCATAAAGGAGAAGAAAAAATTATATTCACAGACCCTTCCACAGTGCAAAAACCTGATGTTAATCAATTGGTAGATTTAGCCGCAAATGCTATTGATTTTGCAAAATCAATGGATATGAATCCACTAGCAGGATTCTTAACATACTCAACAAACGGCTCTGGTAAAGGTGAAAATCCAGACTTGGTAAGAGAAGCGGTTGCAATGGCTGTTAAAAAAGGCTTAAATGTAATTCCCGGGGAAATGCAATTTGACTCAGCATATGACTTAAATGTTAGAGGTAAGAAATTTCCTACTGCCCTTCAAGAGCCTGCTGGAGTATTCGTATTCCCGAACCTAGAAAGTTGCAATATTGGATGCAAAATTGCTCAACGTATGGGTGGATACGGTGCTGTTGGTGCAATCATGGTTGGAGTTAATGGGGCAATAAATGACTTTAGCCGTGGAGCCACTGTTCAAGATGTTATCGATGTAACATCAATAACAATTTTGAAAGGATATGAATTTTTATAATATGAAAAAAATATTAACAGTTAACGCGGGTAGCTCAAGTCTAAAATGAGCACTATACTCATATACAAAAATGGAATTACTTGCAAAAGGTATTTGCGAAAGAATTAATTTAGATGGAAACATCATCATTAAAATGGGCGGAAAAACCTGAGAACATAATGCGGATATGCCTAATCACACAGTCGCAGTAAAAGAATTATTAAAATTGTGAGAAATTCATAGCGTTGTACGCGATTTTGATGAAATTGAAGCTGTGGGATTTAGAACTCCTTACGCCGGACATGATTATTTATCACCAGTTATTTACGATGATAAAGTTAAAGAAGGAATAGAAGAAGCAGCAAAATTTATTCCGCTGCATGCTCCTGCTACACTAGCGGCTGTTGAAGCATTCAATATTGCATTACCAAATGTTAAAAAAGTAATTTGTCAAGATACTGCTTTCCACGCATCTATACCTGTAGTAAATAGAACATTCGCAATAAACGCACAATGAGCAAAAAAATTCCACATTTACAAATTTGGATATCACGGTTTAAGTCATGACTACATAACAAACAAAATGCAAAAAGTCCTAAATAAAAAGAAAGTTAATATCGTAATCGCTCACCTTGGTTCAGGGAGCTCAGTATGTGCAGTTAGAGATTCTCTATCTTATGATATTTCAGTTGGTTTCAGTTCATATGATGGTTTAATGATGGGTACTCGTGCCGGAGGAATCGACCCTGGTATTACCGACTACTTAGTAAGAGTTGAAGGTCAAGACGTTCAAGAAGTTCAGGATATGATGGTTAAAAAATCTGGTTTATTAGGAATCTCGGGTATTTCAAATGATATTCGCGATTTACACAAAGTTTACGACAAAGAACCTTCTGCTAAATTGGCAATTGACATGTTTGTTACGAGAGTTGTAGACTATATAGCTAACTACTTAAACAAAGTTGGTAAAAGAATTGATGCCTTGGTCTTTACTGCTGGTATTGGTGAAAATGACGCAATAATTAGAGATATGGTCGTTAAAGGAATTAATGCTTACAACGTTAAACTTTCTGCACCTAAAAACATTCAAAAATACGAAGATTTCCTTGAAATTTCAACCCCTGGTTCAGAATTTCCTATTTATAAAGTTAGAACAGATGAAGAAGTAGTTATAGCAAGATACGTAAAAAACTTAATGAAAAAAAATAAATAATAAAAATGTGTTTAATGCACGTTTTTTTATTACTAAAATGTGTTTTTTATAATTTGGGAGTTTGTTTTCTTTATATATAATACAATTATGACCGAAACAAACAAAACCAATAAAACATGATTTAACATTATAAAAGTAATTGCTACTTCCTCAAAAGATTTATCGAACATAGATAACAAATTTCACTGAATTACCAAATTACTGAGAAACGTTTATATGTCCATAATTTTTGTTGTCTATCTAGCTTCAATATTAACACTGACAATTAGATACAGCTCAATTAACGAAAACAATTGAATTAAAGCTTTATTAGGAATAAATCATATATTAGTTATTGTCATAGCTTTCATAGATTTTATTATGTGGGGAATAATCTCATTTGAAGACAAAAGACCATGATTGAATTTATTAAAATATCCTTTTACCTTTATGGGAATTTTACTTATATTAATTTTAATACCATCTGTTAATGAACTGATTATTACCTTTTCCGGAAAAGGTACAAAATTGTATTTTTTACGTTATTTTGTCTTTGTAAGAATTATAAGAGTCTTCATGTTACTCTCATTATTTAGTCCTTTTGCAGCACTTTTTAGAGTTTTTAAAAAAGAAAAATATGTATTAATTTATACATTCATATTTATGTTATTTGTAATTATTATATTTTCATTGATTTTTTATAGTGAAGAATATAACACAACTACTAAAATTTTTATGCAAAAAGAAGGGCAAACAGTCCCTGACGGTAATCAATTTATAAAAGCAATATATTTTACAACAGTTACAATGACCACTATTGGATATGGCGACTTAACACCAGCAACAGAAATTGGGCGCGTTATGGTAATTGTTCTTTCAATTATTGGTATCGCAATTTTTGCGATACCAAGTGGTGTGATTGCTGGTGGTTTCATATCAGAATTAAAATCACAAATTTCCGAAAGAAAGAAAGAAAACAGCAATGAATAACAAAAAACCAACAACTGCGTTGGTTTTTTCATATGGTGCCGATTACGAGAATCGAACTCGTGGCTACTGATTACGAGTCAGCTGCTTTACCACTAAGCGAAATCGGCATAAAACAATTCTATATTGTTTTTAAAAGAATTGTTTGTTTTTTACCTTTTTTAAAAATAGCATATTTTGAATCATAAAATTTTGGACTAAATAAACTGTTTTCTTCAACTTTTTCACCATCCAATTTCAGTGCAGTTGCTTGAATAAATTCCCTTGCTTCTCTCTTAGATGAAATGAATCCCTTGTTAATTAAACAGTCAATAACATTCTCTCCAACAGATATTTCGCAAATTGGCAAAGAGGGTTCCATATTTTTTAAATCCTCGGGAGATAATTGGAATAAATCAAAGTTTTTATCAAACAAAAATTTTGTAATATTAACAGCATTTACAGCTTCCTTGCGACCAAATATATCTTCAACTACTGAAAATGCTAATTTTTCCTGCGCAACACGTTTAGCAGTGTTTTGGTTATGTTCGTTCATTATTTTTTTAATTTCGTCAAGAGAAATGAATGTTAATCAGTTTAATAATTTTTCAACTATTGCGTCACTTTGGTTGTATAGGTATTGATACATGTTGAAAGGTGAAGACATTTCTTTATCTAATCAAAGTGATCCTCCACCTGTACTCTTACCAATTTTTTTACCATTTTCATCAGTTAATAAATCAATTGTAATTGCAACAGCTTCGCTTTTTTCACCTAAATCTTTAGTTATCATATCTAAACCGGTAGTTATGTTGCCTCATTGATCGCTACCCCCTATTTGAACTCGAACATTTTTCGATTTATATAAATGTAAAAAGTCATAACCTTGCAACATTTGATAAGCAAATTCAGTAAACGATAAACCTCTTTCAATACGTGATGACACAGAATCTTTGGCCAACATATATGCCACATTGATTAACTTTCCAGCATCCCTTAGAAATGTAAGAATATTCATATCCTTGTATATTGAATAGTTATCAAAAACTTCTAAACCAACTGACTCTAGTTGCGATTTAATTTTTGTTTTATTAATAACAACTTGTTCATTGTCTAGTAAAACTCTTTCAGAATCTTTGAACGAAGGATCGCCAATCATTCCGGTTGCCCCTCCGATTAAAGCGATAACATTAAAACCGGCATTCTTAAATCTTTTTAATGTTGACATAATTATGTAATTGCCAAGGTGTAAACTTTTTGCTGAAGGGTCAAAACCTCCATACACACTAACTTTTTTCGGGTCTAAATTATTAAATTTATCTTCATTGCTAATTTGTTTTAATATCCCCCGTGCTTTTAATTCTTCTATAATAGTCATATTTTCTCCATTAATTATTTAAAGATTAATTCAGGATATATATCCTGTATTTTTTTACCCAGATACTCATTTTTGTGTGATTTAGCAAAACTTAAAACGTCATTCTCAAATGAATCTTTATATTTATCTAGGCCAAGTGAAGAAGCACTACATAACATTCCTTCGCTGGTAAATCCCATTACTTCCCCAATTTTAATTTCTTGTCCTTGTGGCGTTATTGAACCGGTCATATATCACGCCAAATATTTGCCTTCGGTAGTATAAAGAGTATTGGTAATAATAGTTTTCTTAAAACCTCCAAAATTGACAGTAAGAACAAATAATTTTTCACTTTTTGGGTGTTGTTCACGTTTGATTATTTGCCCTACTAAAACATTGGAATTATCGTTAAAATTAAGTTTTTCGTCAGTAAGTTGACTAATTTCATTGATTAATGAGCTACAATAACTTTCACTAGCAAATCCAAAAATTATGTTTAAATTACTTCTTGAATTTTCTTTGCAAAATACAGATCTAACTTTCAAAGACTGGTTATTCTCTACTAAAACCGAATAAAACAATCCTTCTTTTTCAAATGTCTTTGTAACTGAAGCAAGAACCGTAGAGTCAAAAACTACCTCGGTTGTATTTTTAAATTCTTTGTTGTAATTAAATATTATTGCCATAGTAATTTTTATTATACTTTTAAATTTTTAATTTAATAATAAATATTAATTTCACAAATAGAACAAACATTTTAGTATTAATATTTTTTTTATTGCTTTTGCATTATAATAAACTTATGAAATATGCAATTGTAGTAGATTCTTCTTCTGCTTTAACTAAAAACCAAACCGATAAATTAGGATGATATTATTTACCATTACACATATCAATTAACGGTAAAGAATACAGAGATGGTATTGACATCAATGGTTCAAACTTATTCGAGTTTTATAGTACAAAAGAAGAAGCAAAAACGTCAGCAATAAATTTAGGGGTCGCTGAGGAATTATTGACTAAATTGTCAAAAGAGTTTGACAAAGTTTTAGTGTACCCAATTTCAAAAAACTTATCAGGAACCTGCAATTCTTTAACGGCTTTGAGTCGCGATTTTGAAAATGTTAGAGTTGTACAATCAATTCAGGTTTTGCAAATGATAACAATGGATTTGGCTTGATTTGAATATCAAATGTGTAAGGATTCATCAAAATTCGATGAGTATGTAGATATGATGGAAAACGGTTGATACACAAAATCAATCACATTAATACCAAAATACAACCAATATCTTGTTAAAGGTGGTCGTTTACACCCCACTGCCGCTTCGGTTGCGAGATTATTCAAAATTGTACCAATGATTTGTTGAGAAGAAGGTTTTCTAAAAAAAGAAGCTGTAGGAAGAAGTTTTTTCAAAACTTGCTTAAAAGCAGTGGAAAGAAAACAAGTGTTATTGCCTATTGAAACAGATAAAGAATTATTCACTATGGCCTTACATTCTATGGCTAAAGAACCAGAATTAACTGACTTTGTCGACAATATCACAAAAACCCTAGGTGTTAAACCTGTGGTTGATTTGATTGGTCCGGTTGTATCAATCCATACAGGTCCCGAAGCATTAGCTGTTCTAGCTTTTGTTTTAGAACCAGAAATTATTAAAATAATTAAAGAAAAATTTGAAATTATTAAAAAGGTGGCATAGCTGTCATTTTTTTAATTCAAAAAAAGTATAAAAAAATGGCAGGAGTGACAGGACTCGAACCCATAACACACGGGGTTGAAGCCCGTTGTTCTACCATTGAACTACACTCCTAGCTCAAATTGCTAAATTATTATACCAAACATTTTTAGAGTTTAACTCATTTTTTGTTTTCAGTTATAATTTTTGCATGCTTAAGACATCTAAATCAAATTTAGAACCAACTAAATCAAATGCCAAAATACACACAAGATCAGGTCTAATTTACCATATTGTTTGTTTAGCAGTTTACCTAGCATTTTTTCTTATTGCTGGCGTATCTGTATTTTTAGGTTATATTCCTTTCGGGCCAACTCAATTAACCTATTTACCTTTGATTGTTGTGATTGCTACAGTCCACTTAGGTTTCAATGGTTCATTAATCTCTGGATTAGGTTTTGGTTTCTCTTCTTTTATTGCAGCATTTATTTTAGGTGTAATTAAATACCAAAATTTTGATTTATCAGTTGTTCCTAGAGTGATGATGAGTTTAATTGTGTATTTAATTTACATACTTATAAATATGAAAAATAAACCAAAAATGTGAAAATTCTTAGTACTAATTTTAGCTGCGACATTTTTAAATACTGCTTTTGTTCTTGGGTCACAATATTTTCATAATAAATTCATTGGCGAAATTAAAGGGATTTTGCCACCGCTAGAATGAATGGTTGCTCACACGGTGAATTTAATTAGTGAACCGCTATTTAATTTATTAATTGGATTGGCAGCATATTTGCCTTTGCTTGAGATAAGAAAAAAATACTTGGAAAGATTGAATTTATCGTGATAATTCAATCTTTTTATTACATTTTTACTGAAAAATGTTGATTTTATTTAAATTGAACAAATGCAAATAATTCTTTATAATAATAAAAAAGGAGAATAATGCAACAAAAAAAGATTATTATTGATTTACACATGCATTCTCCTGACTCGAATATTTCAGGCAGTAATGTATCAATTTTTGATGAACAAATAATGATTGAAAAATTAATTAGTAATTACGTATCGGCCGCTTGCTTTTCAGATCACGACAAATTATTTTTAGAAAGTTATAAAAGAAGACTTGGATTAATAAAAGAAATGAAGGCAAATATATTGTTATTGCCTGGGTGTGAAATTAACCTAATTTCATACAAGGGCAATAAAATTGCTCAAGCTGTAATTGTTTTTGACCCTAATGAAAATTTAGAAAAAATCGAAAAAATTATAAACTCTAACTTTTCACACATGAACAGAAAAAACCACAGTTACAAAAGTTTGTGTAATCTTCTTAAAGGATTTAAATTTATGATATTTCCGCACATCGGAAAGGGAAAAGATTTTTTAGTATTAGAAGATTTGATAAATTGTCAAGTTGATGGTTTAGATTCAACAACTTTTAACTCCTCGAATCTAAAAAAAGTTTCAAAATTTCTCACTGATGTTCCAGTTGTAATGTTTAGCGATGTTCATGATTGAAAAAAATATCCATATGATAATACCAAATATCAAACATATGTAACTGTTAATGGCAATGTTTCTTTTGACACTATCAAAGAAGCTTTAAATAAAAAATTAGTAGAAATAAAGGAGTATTAATGATTAAGAAAATAGTTTTTAAAAATACAGTAACCGGAGAAACAAAAGAAGTAAATTTTGGAAAAATAAATGTTATCTTAGGAGAAAAAGGCTCAGGAAAGAGCACGTTTTTACGTCTTATTGCTGAATCAATAGCAAAAACAAACATATTTAAAAGAGGAAACAAAAAAGAAGATTTTGTCGAAAATAAATATTGTCTGGCGATTGAAAAGGTTATTGATGAAACCGGTGAATACTATTCAAACAATTTTCTAAATCTCAATAAGCCTCAAAATAAATATACCGATGGTTTAAATGAATTACAAGAAAAATTTAGCTGTTATATAACACAAAATGATTCGCGAAAATCTTCTATTGATTATTCTTCAAAATTTAAAAAACTTGTGAAAGAGAATCTACCTATATATGTATCAGAAATACTTAAAGATCCGATAAATACAGAATTTCTTCAACCTTATGATGATTTGGCTAAAACTTTTTGTGAATACAATGATTTAAGCAAAAAAACCATAAATTATCACATACCATTTATATTAGAAAAAACCAAAAACACCAATTCTTCACTATCAACCTTGCAGACAAATACGTTTGATTGAAATGCAGAAAAAATGCATTTAGAGAGTCTTAGCAATAATTTAACGACTAATGAAAATGAAATAAAAAGACAAATTAATTTAATTGGTTCATTAAATTTAGACATAATAAAAAATATTGATAGTTTGGATCATTATAAAGATTATTACAAAAAAGAGCATGACGAATTCAATTCAAAATTAGTTATTTTAACCAAATCACTGAATGATTTTCAAGTAGCAACCAAAAAATTAAATGTTAAAAATAAAATATTAAAAAATACTCTAGAAAGTTTTGTGTCAAGTTATGAATATGCTTTGAAGGCAGCGAAAGAAAGATTAAATAAAAACGAAAATAATTTGAGTCAATATAATGAACTGTGCGACTATTTTGCTAAATCTGCAGAAAAGTTGTTTAATTGCAATAAAGCTTATAAAAACGTTATTGATAATGAAAATAAAAATACGTATTCAGTTAATTGAAATTTTAAATGGAAAATTCCAAATGAGGATGCAATTTTTTTGAAAGTTGAACCGTTCGATTTAGATGAAGGTAACATCCAAGATATTATTAAAGAAACTATTGGGTTAAATGCTAATAGAAGAAAAAATATTATTGATTTAATAACATCTTCAAATGAATATACATTAATGTCGCAACGCAAGAAAGAAGAAGTCGTAAATACGTTGTTAAAAGAACATATTAAACTGAGTGTCGGTGATAAAAACTATGAACAGATGTCAAATGGCGAAAAATCGCTTTTTGGTATTATGCACACCATTGAAAATATTGATTCAGGAGACAATGGCGAATATTTATTACTTGACCAAATTGAAGACGACCTTGATAATTACACAGTGGTCACAAAAGTAATACAATTGCTAAAAGAATTTAAAAACACAAATAAGCAATTATTTATAGTTACACATAACGCTAATATTGGTACATTGTTGGAAAGTGACTCGATTACAATAGATTTGGAAAAAGAGTTAGACCAAAAAATAGTTGAAAACAAGATAATCAATAAAAAAGAAACAGCTGAATCATATTATTTAGAAGGTGGATTTGAGGCTCTAAATAAACGAAGCAAAATATTAAATTACAAACTTAAAAAGGGAGAAAAGAATGATTAATATTGATTTTAAAACAGACGAAGTCAAGGGGTCTATATTAATAATAAAAGACACAAAGAGTAAGAATAAATGAGAAATTTATTTAAATAATCCTAAAGACACATGAAACAAAGAAGCAATTGATAAATTTCTTGTTGAATTTGTAGCAAACCATTCATCAGATAATAAAAATGTTGAATTGGTAATTACTGACGAAACGCTTGAAGCATCGAAAGACAATACATCTGTTTCATTAATTGTTGAATTATTTAAAAAATTTGTCGAAAGATTTAAAACTCTATAAAAAATAATAAAAATTCCGTCCCGCGGAATTTTTAAATGATTTTATTTTATATAAATTTATATTATAATACTTTTGCGCCGTCTTAGCTCAGCCGGTAGAGCACATCCATGGTAAGGATGGGGTCGCAGGTTCAAGTCCTGTAGTCGGCACCATATACCCGTAATGGGTTTTTTATTTTAAAATTACACGTTTTTTTCCTTCAAAACTATAATCTGATAGATAAAGTTTTCCATCGGATAAATCAAATGTTGGTGCATTTTTGAGTTGTTCTTTTTGGGCAAAATGCACCTTTACTCTCTTGTTATCCATAAAGCAATAAGCTGATGGATTGGGATTAAAAGCTTTAATAATTCGCAACGCTTGATTACAAGTCATGTCTTTTTTTATTTCCCCAGCTTCTTTTTCCAATTTTGGACTAAAAGTAACGTAGTTTTCATCTTGAGCAGTTCTATTATATTTACCACTATCAATATCATTAATTCAAGACACAATATTTTCAGCAGCTATTTTTTTTAATTTTTCAAAAACATCTTTTGACGTATCATTTTCGTCTATTTTTATCAATTTTTGAACAAAAACATCTCCCGCATCCATTTGTTTAACCATCTCTATTACACTAATCCCAGTTTCTGAATCTCCATTTAAAACTGCATATTGTATAGGAGCAGCTCCCCTATATTTTGGCAGTAATGAACCGTGAATATTCAGATTAAGTTTATTAGCCAAATCTAATATTTTAGATGGTATAAACTGTCCAAAAGCAGCAGTAATCAAATAATCATAATTTAATGATTTTAACTCATCGTAAATATCGACAATCTTTTCAGGTTGAAAGCATCTAATATTATATTTTAAAGCTAATTCTTTAGTGGGTGTTGGTATTATTTTTCTTCCTCTCACAGAAGGTCTGTCTGGCTGAGAGACAATGGCAACAACATCAAAATTTTTAATCAACTCTTCAAAAATCGGTACTGCGAACTCAGGAGTACCAGCTAATAATATTTTTTTCATATAAACATTATAATATTGGAATCTATTTCCGCGACGATTTTATGGACGAAAGGATTATTTTTTTATATATAATTAATTTAAGTGGAGGAATATGAATCCTGTTTTTGAAAAATGACGAGCAAAAGAATCGAAAGATAAATTGTTTGCAAAAAAAATACTGTCTTTTGGTTTAATAAACAAAGAGGCGGAAATTAATTATGCTTTTAGCAGAAGCATGTTTTTTACTGGTAATAAAGTTATTGCTGAAATCGGTGTAGGAACCAATCTTATTAACGAATATACCGTTACCGCTATTGCTGAATCGTTAGGGAACATGCTCGATGATCAAAAATTAGATTCTAAACAAATATTTTTCGGTAATGACCAATCATTTCACGGCAAACTTTATACAAGTATTATGAGTAGAGTACTAGATAAAAAAGGATACTTAATCAATACGATAAAAGATGCTGAAAAAGTACCTAGCATCACGCACAAAACGATTACAGAAAAATATAAAATACCAGTTCGTGTATACATTGGTAAATACAAAAATGTAAAAAACAGTATTCAAATTGCGTTTTATTGAGGAGATGGAGAAAATTTCAACGCAACTGATATAACTAAAATCTCAATGAAATTAAACGAAGTTAACTATTTAATGATTTCAATACCTGAAAATGAGATTAATGTTAATTATATTGAAGCAATGGATGAATGCATTAATAATTCACTGGAATTCATAAAAAGAAAAAAAGGCTTTTCAAAGATCAATAATAATTTATTTGCTTTTGATATTTCATCTCACGAACAATATTCATACATTAAAAATTTACATAATAAACTGGATATTAAGGTTAAATACAGAGATAATAAAACAAATAAAAACTGATATAAATCAAATCTTAATCAGTTGAATAGTCTTAATATGAAGTATTGGTTCAGAAAAAACGATGCGAATTTTGCGATCAATAGGTCTGGAAGCGGTGTTTGTGTATCAATAAAACACAAACATCTTTATAAATACCTAAAACCTGACCAAATTTCTGCTATTTACCTTCATTTTTTAGTGAATGATGATCCCGATTTTGATAAATCTAATTTAATTAATGCGTTCGTTGCACGAAGTTTTAACTCTTCATCATTATTAGATGTTGTTGCTAAAAAATATAACATAAAAACATTAGTTTTTCTCAATCATTCATCACTATATAAGCAATTAAAAGACAATAATAACTTACTAATTGCTCACACAAATAATTTTGAATATATGCTTAATTCTTCTAATTACATATTTGATGCTTATTTATTTTCAGCAGAATTAATGAGAATGATATCTGTTTACAAAGAAAAAGGTTTAACGCTTTTTGACATTTTGAATAAAATTTACAGTGAATACGGTTATTCGCACACGCAAACCAAATCATATGAAATGCCTAAAAAAAGTATTGGCAGTTTCATAAACAGACTGAAAAATACAACACACGTTGGCGAACAAAAATTAGTTAATTATAAATTAATTAAAGATCATGCTATTGAATCAAATATTTATTTAAAACTTTGTTTTGAACAAGGAGATAATTCAGTTATAACCTACAATTCATTAGATGAAAAAATGACTATTTTTACAGATGTTAAAATTCGTAAAACTGACGAAGATGGCAAGTTGGGTGTGATAATTCGCGAAAATAATATGTTAGATAGTATTTTAGAGCTTAAAGAAACATCTTCTACTACTAAATTAAATGCTTTTTCGGTATTAAAATATGTGTTTTTTGTTTTGATTTTATTCGGGATATTCGCGTTCTTATTTCACTCAGTTTATAACTTTAAGAGTTCAAATTCGGTAGGTTCAGCCAATATTAAAGAAATATTTAATGGTATGTGAACGCAAATAAATACGTCTGTATACTCCAGAGCTTCATTTATTGCGATAATAGGTGGTTTTTTGATTTATTCTTTCACAAACGCGATGATTTTCAAAAAACTTTTGAAGTGGCAGAACATAAATGTTAAATTCACAGATCTATTGACTGGTTCACTTATCTCTTTAGTTTCCCAAAATGTAACTCCAAAATCTATCGGTGGTGATATTGCCACATATTGATTTTTAAGAAGAAGAAACGTTCCGCGCCCACAACTTATTTCTTCAATTGTTATAAATACGTTTATTTGGCAAATGAGTAATATATTTTTAATCGTTGTGTTTTTACCAATTGGAATTTATTTTTATGGTAATTTCTTTTCTAATGTAAAAACAGATAAAACATCCTTAATTATGCTTATTTCCTTAATATTGGGAATAACAATAGACTCAGTTCTAGCAATTGGTTTTTTACTACTGGCTTTAAATAAAAAAATACAAAATTGAATTTTAAATAAATTAATTAATTTCCTTGAATGGTTACCCTTTGTTTCGATTTACGATGCAGATAATAAACGCGCTAAACTTCAATACGAATTTTATAAAGTACGGCACGGATTAAAAACTGTTATTAAAAAATGGTATAAATTTATTGAATTATTAATCTGAAAAATATTGCCTTGAGCCTATGTTCCATTAGCTTGATTTGCTTTGTCAACCGATATGTTACAATCACCAATTATAGGTGGTTCATATTTTAATATGATGGTTGGAAGTGTATTAATTAGAAACATTAACTCAATTTCTCCAACACCTGGTGGTACTGGCACAAATGATATAATTAGCAAAACTATTTATGAATTTATAATAAAACCTTCAAGTCACTTAGATATAGCTGCTCGTTCATCACTGCTTACATCTATTAAGGGTATTGGGGAAGTAATTATTCCAACACTTCTATCTGCAATCATTTTATTGCTAGTTTTTATTGGTGAAAGAAGAGTTGATATCCATAATGCAAGGAACAAAAACTTAAAATTAATTAATAACGAAAATTTAAACCAAATCAGCGAAACAAAAACAAAATTTTATAAAATAAGTTTTTCTTTATTAACTATAGTTTTAACATTAATAATATTAAGTTTTGTTTTTGTGAATTGATAAAAGCGCTTAATGAGTTGCTTTTTTTATCAAAAATATTACAAAACTTTTAATATGGTTGCTTATAAAATTTTCAAGAATAATGATTAAAGTGAAATGGTAGTTAAAAATAATATCAAATGTTCCGTTTTACTAAAAATATAGAAAAATAAGTCTTTTTGTTTCTAATTCCATACCTATTTAGTTCTTTTTTCCTTTATAATAAAAATGCATTTAAAATTAATTAGATGTAATAAATTGAAAGGAGAATTGAATGAATAATTCACAAAATAACACAACTACTCCAACCAGTTCTCCGAGGAAAAATAAAACACTTTACGGTATTTTTCTTTGAGCTGTAATTTCGTTTGCATATCTACTATTCGTTATCAATTGAGGTTTTTCAATTGGTTTAAACGGCAGCGGAATTAAAGATGGTGTAACACATGCCGGTGTCCTGGGGCATTTCAAGATTGTCAGCGATACTTCGTTTGCATTAAACAATAGCGCTACTAACTGAGCAATAACATTTGGTCGTGGAATTGGTTCTGTGATGGTTGCTCTATTATTGGTGCGTTTCGCGCATAAAAAGACAACAATCATTGCCTTAATACTTACACTATTTGGTATACTGGCTCAATTCATGCCGGCTGCACCATATGGTTATGTTTTATATTTATTATTAAGAACACTAATGGCTATTGGTGGAACTATGATGATAATTCTTACTCAACCTATAGTTGCAAATTTCTTTACAAAGAAACAAAAATCAATAGCTTCTCAATTTGGTATTTGGTTTTACCCGTTAGGTACAATAATATCTATTGTTCCATTTGTTTTTATTTCAAAATTGGACACAATCCAAAATAATTGACAGGTTATATTTACAGTACTAGCCGCACTTAATATAATTCCTTTACTAATATTTATTTTCATGGGTTCAAAATTTGATGTCACAAATAAAACACAACAATCTAAAACCAAAGAAGAAAATGCCGGAAAAATTCTTTTAGGTTATTTGAAACAAAAACAAACTTATGTATGAGTAATGCTTTTTGGCGGATGATTGGCTGCGGTAGTTTTCCCAACCAGTTTATCAATTAATTTCTTTGCTGATTTAGCAGGAGTTAAAAGATCATTATTCACTAAAGAAATTCGGATCTGATACATTTTGTTTTTAGCGGCGGTATTTATAGGACCAATATCTGTTGGTTTATGATCTAGATATAACTTAAAACGTAGATGATTTGTCGCAACTATCATCGGCGGTGGAATACTATTCTATGTACTATCAACAATAATATTTATTTTTGGTATCGCTAAGCAGCCTAACGGTAGTGCTGTTCGTATTACAAGTTTCATTTTCTTTTATGTGTTTGGATTCTTGGCCGGTCTTTGCTTATGAGGCATCCAAGGTGTAATCCTGAATCTACCTCATGAATATAAAGATACAAATCCAAAAACAGTTGGCTGAATGTTTAGTTTAATATGAGGATTTGGATATATGTTCTTTACATTATGTTTAATCATAATATCATGTGTACCTCTTGTGGGTGGCGCAACAAATTCAGGCAATAACTTTACATACGCATTAATTGGAACTTGTCTAATAGTCCTAATGTCATTAATAGCAGTAATCGGTGCTCTATTGATAAAAGAACCTTCACCCGATGCTAAGACATTCCCAAGTTGATCTAAAAAATAATAAAAATTCAAGGTTAAACCCTTGAATTTTTATTATTTTTAATCATTAGTCAATTTTCTAAAATACTCAAAACGAGTATTTTAGAAAATTATATTTCCATTTTAAATGTTGTTTTACAGATATCAGTAATAACTATATCGCTACGTTTCTCAAATAGTTCTTTCGCAAATTCTTTAACTTTTTGTGAAGCCCCAAAAGGAAATTGGATACCATATTTTTGATTCATTTCTTCCATTTTATACAAAAAGGTCTCTCTTGCCAATATTGAAGCACAGGCAACTTCTAGTGAAATATCTTCAGCTTTATTTGCTAATATAATATCCTTTTTGATTGTCGTAAATTTGACAAAAAAGTTACTATTCATAAATTTGTCATAGTATTTTTGGATACAATTAGTTGTTGAATATTTGTCAATAAAAATAAAATCATATTCGTTATTTTTAACTAGAACCTTATCAATGGAGCTTAAATGAGTAAACATTTTTAATTCATTTCCGTTATGCATTTTGCTCATATTGTTAAAACCTTTAGGCGACAAAACATAAACGCCATAAACACATAATTTTCTTATTTGGGGAGCTAACACCTTTATTTTGGTGTCGCTAATCTTTTTGGAATCAATAACACCCAATTTAATGAGTTTTTCTTTATTTTCTTGCGGTATTAAAACCGCCGCTGACACTAGTGGACCAAAATAATCTCCAACTCCTACTTCGTCAACTCCGATAACTCTTTTATCGACAACATTCAACGATGAGTTAAATTCTATAAAATTCATTAATCATCTGCTTCTGTATTAACATATGAATTCTTCTTCATTTTAGAACGAACTCTTAAACTTTTTGCTTTTTCTTCTTCTGGGTTATCAAGGAATTTATTGATGTAGAAACCTACGGCCCCTTCAGTATTTTTCTTATTAATTCTAACAGTTGCGTGCTTTTTAACTGGTTCTGGAGCGTTTTTCATAACCACAGCAGTTTTAGCTACCTTAAACATTGAAATGTCGTTGTGACCGTCACCAAATGCTACGATATTTTCTAGTGGAATATCGTAATAACGACTTAATAATGAAATAGCACGTCCTTTGTTTACTGACACATTAGTGATATCGAAAACAGGTGTTAAACCTTCTCCTTTCGACCAATATGAAAATTCACCTAAATCTCCATATTTTGCTCTTAGATAATCTCTTAAATCATCTGGATCTGTAGTTTCTTTAACATCAAATATAATTCCTGTAGGTCTCAATGGAATTTTATTAAAATCTAATCCCACCTTAAATTTAGGGTTTTCTTTAAAACCAAAGACTCTCTCAAGTGCTTCATCTCTTCTTTGTAACTGAACTCATCCAGGTCCTTCAATAGCAACATTGCTAATTTCTTGTTTAACTTTTGGATCACCTAAAATGTAAAGCATTTCGTTCAAGTTTAAATATTTAATTAAAGGAATGAAGTTTTCGTCACTGGGGTTATGAATTTGAGCACCATTGTAGTTTGTAACTACAGTATCCAGTCCTAACATGTTGTAAATAGGACGAGTCGATCTTCATGGTCTACCGGTTACCAAACAAACTATATGTCCCTCGTTTTTTGCTCTTTCGATTGCTTTCATTGCAACTTCATGAATAGTTCCTTCTGAACTAGATGAAAGAAGTGTACCATCTAAATCAATTGCAAACAAATATTTTTCTTTTTCTTGCATAATTCTCCTTAAGAATTTAATATATTAACAATTATAAACCAATTACCAGTATTTCAAAATGTCCAAATATAAGTTGATTTTACCGTTGCTATTGAAAAACAGTCTGATATGTGTTTTACTTATAATATAAACAATAGTGGAACTGTATTTCCATAATGTGGTAATGTAACCATATGGAAACATTACGATACAATTTGACAAAAATGGCTTAGAAATGTGTTTTTTGGTAAAAATATTAGCGAAAAATTTATTAAATTGTTTTATATCATAATTTACATATAAGTACCATATGTAGAGTATTAAGTAATATAAAGTATATAATTTAATCGGTACACAATAACAACTATATTCAAAATGTTATCGTTGCCAATTAATATTTATATTAATATAAAATATTACGAAAGGATAATATGGAAAATTTAGTTAAATTACTAAAATCACAGAACTTATATGGTGCTGTTATAGCAACAATGTTTTTTGTTCTTGTTGGTTTCTTCGTAACTAAAAAAGGTATTTTTACTAAAGAAATTAACGGTAAAATATCAACATTTTTACTACAATGAGCACTACCTTTCTTGTGTATAGTTGCGTTTATGGCTCCAGCCAAAGCAGACGTCGCTAAAGAAGTTGGTATTGTAATTGGACTATCTGCCGCATTCTACATTTTAATTGCGGTATACAGTACCTTAATCATTAAGTTAGTACCTAGATCAAGACTGGTTTCAGCAAAAATTAGAGCTCGAGCTGAAAAGATGTATGAACAATCAGATAAATCACAATCACCTGCTCAATTCAGAGAAGCACAAATCAATAGCTACGCACAAAAACTATTAACTTCACAAATGATGTTATCATATGCATCATTGCAATTCTTTGCTGTTCCTTTAGTATCAGTATTAGACAAGGTTGTCTTCAATGAAAGCGCAACAGCACTTTTGCAAGTATGGAACTTACCATTTATGATTGGTGCTTTCACATATTGTAAAATGGCTTACTCGGGACAAAAATTCTCTAGAAATCAAATTAAACCTATTTTAAATGCAATTTTCAACCCAATGATGATTTGTCTATATGTCTCAGCAATTTTATGAGCATTACAATTCATTCCAGCAATTCCTAAATTCAACGCTGACGGAAAATGATATTCAGATACCACAAACGGTACACTACAATTCTGACACGCATTCGGTTCACAAATCCCAATGATTTTCACACCAATTAAATCAATGGTAGGTGTTATTTCGCCATTAGCATGAATCGTAATCGGTGGTTCATTGGCAACATCAAACTTAAAAGAAGCTGCTAAAGATAAAGAAGTTTGAATTACAACAATTAGAAAAGCATTAACAATTCCTGTTGTTATGTTACTAGTTTGTCTACCATTCGTTAAATTTGAATTACTTTCAGTATCTACTGGTACATTATTAGTTATCTTAGGTGCTTGTCCTCCTGCTGCAGTTACAATTATTTTCTCTGTAGCGTTCAAACACGAACATACACCATATACTGCACAAGTTTCATCTCTATCAACATTGGTGAGTTTAATTGCTCTACCAGTTTGAACTGTTGCTAGCTATGGAATCTTCAACGCATTAGTTGCTTAATATTTGGAAACTAAAATAGTCGCATGTGCGACTATTTTAGTTTTTTATTATTAATCTGAATTATTATCTGATATGTTTGTTTCATTTAATAAATCGTCAAATGAAAGATTTGTAATAGTTTCGTTGTGAGTGATTTCTGATTTTGGAGGAAGTTGCATATGTTCTGCTATATATTCAATTTCCTCTGCAACTATTGTTTCTTTATCTAGTAGCGCTGTTTTAATTAACTCTAAAAGTTCTCTATTATTGTTGATAACTTCATGAGCTCTTTTTTGAGCTTCTAATACTATTTTTCTAACTTCTAAATCTATCTCACGTCCAACTTCAGGTGAAAAAGTAGCTGATTTTAAATAATCTCTTCCTAAGAAAGGAGAACCTTCGTCCGCTTCGTACTGAATTGGTCCAAGACCAGACATTCCTCATTCCGTAACCATTTTTCTAGCTATTTTTGTTGCTTTTTGAATATCGTCACTGGCACCTGTAGAAATATTTTCTGCTCCATATATTATTTCTTCGGCAGCTCTACCACCCATAAATGAAGTAATCATTGAAATTAGTTCTTGTTTGGACATGTTGTATTTTTCTTCTTCAGGAGTCATTAAATTGTAACCACCGGCTTGCCCTCTAGGGATAATTGTAATTTTTTGAACTTTATTACCACCGGGCACTTTTATACCTACAACCGCGTGACCAGCTTCGTGGTAAGCAACCATTGTTAATTCCTTCTCAGATATAACTCTGTTCTTTTTAGCAGGACCCGACATAACTCTGTCGATTGCCTCATCAATATCTTCTAATGTAATAACATCATGGTTGAAACGCACAGCTAATAAACTTGCTTCATTAATAACGTTTTCTAATTGAGCCCCCGAATATCCTGGAGTTCTTTTAGCAACTTTTGCTAAATTAACATTTGGTGCAATTCTTTTTCCTTTTGCGTGTAATTCTAGAATTTCAGCTCTTTCTTTAACATCGGGTAAACCGACAGTAATTTGACGGTCAAAACGTCCTGGTCTAATTAAAGCTGGGTCTAAGACATCAGTACGGTTTGTTGCAGCGAAGAATAACAAACCAGTATTTTCTGTCATACCATCCATTTCAACAAGTAATTGGTTTAATGTTTGTTCACGTTCATCGTGTCCACCGCCTAGACCAGCACCTCTTGTACGCCCAATTGCATCAAGTTCATCTATGAATATGATTGCTGGTGCGTTTTTACGCGCTTCCGCAACAACATTTCTAACACGTTTAGCACCTAGTCCAACATACATTTCAACAAAATTTGATGCAGATATAAAGTAGAATGGAACATTTGCCTCACCGGCAGTCGCTTTAGCAAGCAATGTTTTACCTGTTCCTGGAGGACCACCTAATAAAATTCCATGTGGCATTCTTGCGCCAGCTTTAACGTATTTTTTAGGATCTTTTAAATAATCTACAATCTCAGAAATTTCTTCAATTGCTTCTTTGTTTCCTGCAATATCTTTGAATTTCTTATCACTTTTAACTTTTTGGGCTACACTTTTATCTTCGCCGGCCATTCCGACCATACCACCTTTAAATAAGGATCTAGTAAATAGTCAACCAATAAGTATGAAAATAATTAATGGTAACGCTGAACGAATAACAACTTCTAAAATAGATGTTTTATTTGATGGCAGTCCAGAATAAATAAGCGCTTTGCCGCTTGCTGTAAAATCCGAACCTTGTGTAGCGGCATTTAACAATGAAGCAAAGGTTTTTGTTTCTGGACCAAACCCGGCATGATTTTGGGCCAATGCACCTATCGTTTCATTTTGACTAAATCACTGAGAAATGTTTTCGCGGCCTATCTTAGCAGTGTATAATGCACTTTTTCCATTGTCAACAAATTCATAGTTTACAAGTCCATTATAAGTATCTCAATTTGCATATCTTATGTATGTGTTATCGCCTGTATTAGCTATAGCTTTAGATATATGAGCATGTCAAGCATTAATATCAACCTCTGCAGGTGTTGGTTTGAATTTTTCTCACAGCATCCATATCAGTACTGCTGCAACAATAACTCCTAATATAGTTAATAACACTGCTGTTAATTTCGATCTTTTTGGTTGATTTGTTTTATTGTCTCTCATAAAACTCCTTTCAGTTTGAATAATTCAATTATATATTAATTACTAATATGAAATATTCGTTAATTTACCTCTTTTTTTGATTAATTTAATATTGTCTTTCAAAATGTATTCGGAAGTGCGGTTTTTTGACAAATATCACTGAATAATTGAATCAATCTTATTTTTCGAAAGTTTAATTGCACAAAAGTTTTCATGAATGAATTTATAGATTATTTGTGCTTTATACTTGTAAAATTCAAAACAATCTTGGCTATATTCACAATCCTTCCAGCTTTCAAATTCATTAAGTATTTTTTCTTCTGTTTTCTTTAAAAAAGAATTTTTTTTGTAAAAATTACTAATTAATTCGCTTTTTTCCACCAGTGAGTATTTTTGTAACTCGAGACGAATTTTATTTCTTTCACAAACCGGCAATAAATTAGTTGAATCAACGCTATATGTAATATCTAAATTCTTAATTTCGTGAAGTATTTCATCCTTAAAGTATCGGTTGATAAAAGGTCTATAGATATTCATACCAAAATTGACATTTTTGTCTTTTATACCAAAAAACAGCACATCTCTATTAGAGTTTTTTTGCATTAAGGCTGTCTCTAAAAAATCATCCTTATGATGACCCATAATTAGTAAATCGCAATTTTCGCTGTCATAAACAGATTTAAAAAATTCATACCTTTTTGTTCTTGCTCAATTTTCGAAATTGCCTTTGCATTGTGTATAATCGCAAATTTTAAAGAAAAACGAAACTTTATTTAACTCACAAAATTTTTTAATTAACTCTGTTTCATAATCGCTTTCAGGACGAGTTTTGTAGTTTATGTGAGCCACAACTAAATTTTCGGCGCCATAATTATCTATGCTTTTTTTTAAAAGAAACATGGAATCTGGGCCGCCACTCACGGCAATTAATTTTTTATTTTTTGTTTTCACTATTAAACTTCTCAATAACAATCTTTATGTCGTTATATACAAACGATAATGCCGCTTCCGCTGCTACATCAGCAACTTGTTCAACAATGACAATTTCATCAGGTTTAAAATTACTTAAAACTCAGTCTTTTAATTCATAATTTTTGTCGCGACCGATACCAATTCTTAATCTTTTAAAGTCGTTAGAAATTAAATTATCGATTACATTTTGCACCCCGTTATGTCCCGCACTTGAACCACCAATTTTTATTGAGGCTTGGCCTAAGTTAAAATCTTTTTCATCGTAAATTATCATTACATCTGATGGTGAAATTTTATAAAAGTGACAAATTGCTTGAATAAATTCCCCAGAACGATTCATATAGGTTGAAGGTTTAGCAATAATAAAATCATCTCCAATTCCAAATTTACCATTGAATTTGTCTTTATTAAGCTTAATCCCAGTTTTTTCAGATATTTTGTCAATAACTAAAAAGCCTGCATTATGGCGTGTAAATTTATATTCTTGCCCAATATTTCCTAACCCAACTATAAGTTTCATTATTCTCCTTTTTCAATAAAAGCACCGAACGAAGTATAAGCTTTTATATCTCGATTATTATTTTTTATTTTTCAAATATAAAAATTTAAATTTCCAATGATTATTAATTCTTCTTTTGCTCTTGATGTTCCGGTATACATTAGTTTAGTCGTCATCATTCAATCATAAGCGTCAAAAACAGGCATAATTACACACATAGATTCCGAACCCTGAAATTTATGTATTGATAACGCATACCCTAATGAAACATATGAACCAAATTCTTCTCTAGAGTATGTAATTGATTTATAACCAAAATCAACTGTAACTTCGCTATTTCCATTAATTTTGGTTATAGTTCCAATTTCCCCATTATAGGCGTCTAACTCATAATCATTTTCTAATTGTACAACTCGATCGCCAACATAAAATAACCTGCTAGTTTCTCCGTGGCCGTACGAAATTGAATCAATGTTTTTCATTTTCAATTGGTTTCTCAATAGATTTCATTGTTGAAGTATATCATTTACTGCCTTTATACCCACTTCGCTTTTATGAATTGGTATCAATACTGCTACATTTTCGATTCCATACTTTTCAACAGAAAGCTGGTATTGTTCAACAATTTTTTCAGTAAATTCTGCCTCACTTATTTCATGTCATTTAATTGATTCGGTTTTTAAAGAAGGTGTTTTTTTATTTTTTATTGATAAAAAATGATCACAAATTTCTTTTTTGTCGGTTCTAAATATATCTGTAAGAATAGTTGTTGCTATTTTGCCAGATTTAACTATGTCTTCAAGCATGTTCCCTGGACCAATACAAGGCAATTGATCGGCATCGCCAACAAAGATGATTTTTTCAAGTCTAGGTAAATTGTTGAGAATTATAAATAATAAATCAACTGTAACCATTGAAAATTCATCAACAATTAAAACCTTATGATCTAAATCGGTGTAGCTTGCTAATTGTATGTTTTTAAATGGCTCTTGCGCAATTCTGAATAAAGAGTGAATTGTTTTCGCATCGACATCTAGCTTATTTTTTAGATTTGTTGAAGCTCGACCTGTCGGTGCAACAACAGCAATTTCAGATTTTTTATATATTTTATTATCAACAAAATAATCAATTAAATATTTAATTACATAAGATTTACCTGTTCCCGGAAATCCTGAAATCACAGATACTTTTTTATTAACTCCATTATTAAATGCTTCTTGTTGTAACGGTGATAAAACACACGAAGTTTGAGTAACAGAATTATTGTTTTTATATCTATTTAATCTCAATAATTCGTCAGCAATATATTTTTCTTTAATTAACATTTTAGCAGTTGAAATTCTATTTTGGACTGTATCAAAAAACAAAATTGATTCGTTCACTAATTTTTGTATAGCTTCAATAACCATTATTTCTGAATAGCTTTTACGGTCTTTTTTAATAGCGTCGTATAGCTCAATAAAATCTACTAATGTTGAATTATTATTCATCAATTTCGTTATGTTGTAATATATCAAAGCATAAAGTCTTTTATCGGACTCGTCTAAGTCCATACAAATTCCTAATTTATCAATAATTTCAAACTTGTAATCAAAATCATACACCAAAGAGTAGGGATTTATCTCCTTGAGTTTTTTTAGTAACTCTTCTTCTCCAAATTCAATTTTAAGAACATCATAAAGGCGTTCAAGTCCGTTATTTACAAAAAAACTATATGTCTCATCATCATAACTAACAAAAAACTCTTTAAGAGATTTGAAAAGTTTTGGTGAAACCAAACCTTCAAACACCATAGGTTCTTGTTTGAATTTTTTGGCTCAATCGTCACCAAACTTTTCTTTAAGAATTTCTATTGTTCTTTTACCAACCCCTTTTACCGTGTTAATTAATACTCTTTCGAACTCTTCATCATTTTTTGGTTTACTGATTGCTAGAGATATTAATTTTTTGGAATTATACTTACTGTTTGTGTTATTTGTATACTCTATATCGTAAAAAGATAGTAATTTGATTTTTTTATCGGTAATAAAAATTGAAAAATTTTCACGATTATCAGTTTCAAAAATCGCTAATGTATATTTTCAATCTACTTTCTCGCCGCCACTTAAAACTTTCAAAAATCTTCCACGAGCTCTGAATAATTTATGTTGTGTGTATGTCTTTTTACTGTAAATGTCATTCATATATTACATTATATTGAATTATCTATTTATTTTAAGGTTTTTATTTTTGGTGAAATTGGGCTAAGATAACCAGTTTCACAAACAAGTTATACACATTTTTAAAATACTGTGTAAATAAGTTGTTAATTTTAACTTTTAAGACTTTAAATAAGAGTAATAAGTTGTTGATAACATTGTTAATAACTTATGGATAACTTGTTTATTTAACAATTTAACTGTCTTATAATATAAGTTAAATTATGATTTAATTATTAATTAGGAGATTTATGAGGAAACAAGAAATTGAAAAAAACAAATTGTTAGCTTTAACTGAGACTTTTTTACACTGCTTAATGTTGGAAGTTACGGATAAAATGTTGTATAAAAATTTTTTTCTGCCTTTAAAAATAACTAAAATTAACTCTGATTATCATGTTACTATAGAATCAAACTTAAGTAAAGATAGTATGAACATCATAAGAGCAAGCATGAAC
Source organism: Mycoplasma zalophidermidis (assembly GCF_024742155.1). NCBI lineage: Bacteria > Bacillati > Mycoplasmatota > Mollicutes > Mycoplasmatales > Mycoplasmataceae > Mycoplasma > Mycoplasma zalophidermidis. The sequence goes on from NZ_JANSFS010000002.1 coordinate 111,431, forward strand.
GATAAAGTTAGCAAAGCACTTGAGGAGACTCTTGGACATCCTTGTACTTACACTTTTATCAGTACTGCTGAAAGCACTAAACAAATTGATTTAAATCAGGATACTAAAGTAAAACAAATTCAAAAAAACATTACAAAAACATTAAAGAAAAATGTTTCCGTGTTTAAAAATGATTTAACATTTGATACTTATGTTGAAGGTGAGTTTAATAAAGAAGCAATCAGAATTGGAAGATATATTGCTGATGGGGGTCAAGAATATAATCCTGTGTTTATTTTTTCTAAATCAGGATTGGGTAAAACCCACTTATTACACGCAATTGGTAATGAATTAGTCAAATTAGGTAGGTCAGTACAGTATATTAACCCCGGTGATTTCGTTACAGATATTTCATTGTTACTTCAAGAAAATAATCAATCTAAAATTAAAGAAAGAGTTGATTCTTTAATAAATGCAGATGTTGTTATGTTTGACGATTTTCAAAATTATGGGCAAGGAAACAAAAAATCTACATTGCATGTTATAAATCAAATATTAGATAGCAGAATAAATAATAATAATTTAACAATTTTTACTTCTGATAAATCAATTACTGCATTAAATTCGATGTTTGATCACAGATTAATAACCAGATTAACAATGGGATTACAATTAGAAATAAAACAACCGAGACAAGATGACCTTATAAAAGTTCTTAACTATTTTATAAAGATAAAGAATATGCATCCTAATAATTGAGAATTAGAAGCAAAACAGTTTATAGCTCGAAATTTCCAAAATTCAATAAGAAATTTATTAGGAGCAATTACAAGACTAAGTTTTTATGACAAAGAAATCGCAAGTAAAGCCAATGCTAAATATTCGCTCGTTGTCGTAAATAGAATACTTTCATCAATGACCCTAAATAAAGAATCTGTTACCCCTGAATCCGTGATTGAATATGTTGCAAAATACTACAAAGTCTCTAAAAAAGAGATTTTAGGAAAAGGTAGACAGCGTGATGTTGTTATGGCGAGACATATAGCAATATTCATTATTAGAGAAGAAATGGGTTTGCCACTAGAAAAAATCGGTCAATTATTCGGAAATAGAGATCACTCAACAATAATAAACGCTATCAAGAAGATTGAACGCGGATGCGAAGAAGCGGATCAATCGTATAACAGAGCTATTTCGGCTATTTCTGAAGAAATATACAAGTTAACCTAAAGTTATCAACATAACAAAATCAACCAAAAACCATAAAAACAATTGAAAAATAACATTAAATTTTTGTTTTTAATTGTTATCAACAAAACAACAAAATATATTAATTATATTTACTTTTAAGGAGGAATCATGAAATTCCATATAAACAAAAAAATTCTCGATGATTCGATTGAAATTGTTTCAAAATACGTTGACCCAATTAGTACTTTTTATAGTTTCAGAGGAATTATGATAATTGTCGACAACGAATTTATCACTTTAAAAGCAGCTAATGATGCAACAAGTATTGTTAAAAAGCTGCCTGTAGACGATGTACTAATTAAAGTAGAGCAAACTGGTGAATTTTTAATTCAAGCCAACATTTTTAAAACAATTATCAAAAAATTATCTGGGGAAATCACTATACAGCAAACACCAAACGCTTTATTAGAAATAATTGAAGGAAATTCAAGGTATCAACTTTCAACACTACAATCGAATCAATTTCCCGTAATTGATAATTTAATCAACACAAAACAATTTGAATTAGATACAAATGAATTTAAAAAAGCAATTAAAAATGTCATTCATGCATCGAGTGCAGATAATAACTTAATCTATAGATGTATAAATATGCGTTATAAAAATAATTGTATTAACTTTACAGCGACTGACTCTTATAGATTGGCTCTTTATCAAATGAAAACAAATACACCTCTAGAAGAAAATATTGACATTTCAGTAAATGCTAAAGATTTAAAAGATTTAATTCCTTCAGATGCACCTAAAAAAATAACTTTTTTCTACAACGATATAAAAGTTGGTATTAAGTATGATAATACAATTATTATTTCGCGTATTGTATCAGTTCCATTTAGAGATACTGAACCAATTTTAGCTGATATGAATATTAAATACAATTTACAAATTTCAAAAGCAGAATTAAATGAATTATTGAATAAGGTGTGACTAAGTAACGGAGATAAACAAAATAGAATTGAAGTATCATTGACAAACAATAATTTAACATTAATAAATAATATTGCTGAAATTGGAAGCTCAGTTGCAAAAACACAAAATTTTAAATTTGAAGGCAAAACTGTTGAATTTGATTTAAATTTTAATTTCCTAAAGGACGCTATTTCAGTTTTTGAAGATGATATCTCTATTTTAATTGACGATCAAGTTAAAAAAATTCTAATTCTTTCCCCTTCAAATGTAAGTTCAAAACAATTGATTACTCCATTAAGAAGATAAAATGAATAATATAGTTTTTATAAATGAAGGTTTTATAACAATTGGCCAATTGTTAAAGAAAGTTGGTTTGGTTGATACTGGAGGTCAAGCTAAATATTATTTAACAAACAATCGAGTAAAAATCAATGATAAAACTCCGATAGGGCGGAACACAAAAGTTTTTATTGGTGATGTAGTTTGAGTCAATAATTTAGTTTATTACATTAAAGAAAAATAAATTTAATTAAACTTCGTACAAAATCGAAGTTTTTTTATGCATATAAATAAATTAAACTCAAATATCGCTATTTGAGTTTAAAAGATAATTCTTTGGTACAATAGTTCATATGAAAATAAAAAAAATAGTACCTTTATTATTAACCTTCTCTTCGTTTCCTATCCTAGTTTCATCTCTTCGACAAAAAAAGATAATCACGAAACAAAATTAAATATAAAAATTTCAAAGAACTCAAAACAAGAAAAAGAAAGCGGTTTAGTTCAAACGGAAGCAGAAAAAAGAAACATCAAAAATTCTAAAAGCGAAGCAGTCAATGAGAACAGTTCTATAATAAATAAAAATACCAGCATTATTGAAAATAACTTAAAATCGGAGAATGGTATCAAAACTACTAATAAAAATAATACCGACAATGACAAAGATATAAAAAATAATAATTTGATTAAAAACGATAATGAACCAAAATTTCAGGCAGATACAAGCAAAATTATTCCTTCTTTAAGAAATAAGGTTACTGAAACACTATGGGTTAATGGTGTTAATATAAATGTTGAAAATTTCAGAAAACAAAATGATCCGTCATTAGAAATTTATGAATATTCACTAAAAAACTCTAAAAATGAAGGCTGATACGATATAAATAAACGTTTAGAGAATGGAGATTGGTCATTATGTTCGGCTGTTGTTGCAACAAATTGATTGCACTGATGATTAGATAGAAACCAAGAATATGTAAATAGATATATCAAGGAATTTCCTGATAAAGCAGTGATTAAAGTGGGAGATATCACAAAAAAACTAAAAGATATTAAAGTGAACTTCCCAGATGAAAATAATTACTATGACAGAAGTAGAATTTTTGACTATTTCGTTGAGTTATTTCCAAATAAAACGTTATTTCCAAATAAATTAATAGATATGTTTATAAATGGCTATAAATATATTTCTGATAACTATTATTTTAATAATGAAAATAATTATAATCCTGCTGACTCAAGAGGATTTTTTAAAGATGTGTTCAAATATCATACCCTAACTTCGTTTGTTAGATCTGGCTCGAAAGAAGCACTATCAATGAACATAAGAAGTTGAATTAAGCAAGGCCGGGCATTAGCTATTTCATTTGGTTCGGGTAATAAGGGACACATAGTTACAATTTGAGGTGCTGATTTCGATAACGATGGCAATGTTCTGGCTGTTTACATTAGCGATTCTGATAATAAAGACGATAAGATGAGAGTATCAAAAGACGGTGAATACGAAAGAGTTGGAATGACCAGATTAAGAATTGATTATTCTTCCGGTAATGCAAAATTAAGTGGTCATACTGAAGAAGGAAAAGGTGTTGATATTTGACATATATACTCTATTCAAGACGGAAACAGTTATTGAAAAGATTTTTTGAATGCGTAAAAAATTAGTGTGTAAAAAAGCTGCAACCTACTTGCAGCTTTTTTGATTTTAAAAAAATTAGTAAATGAAAAGGAGGGAACAACCCCCCCCTGACAACTGAATATATTATACCACAAAAATGTTGTTCCCAACTTTTCATTTTCTAAAAAAACAAAAATTTTTTTAGGAGTTATTATGAGTGTTTGAAGCAATTTAGATTTGATGGAGAAAGAAGGTCAGCAAGAAGAAATTAGAAATTTTTACAGCAATGTAAATTTTGTAAAAAAATATGATCGCAAAGTTTATGATAAACAAAACTTTGAGCATGTTTGAAAATTCATTAAAAATGCGAAGTTGGTTATTTCACGAAGTTGAAAAAATAAATTAGCTGGTAATGAAGTTTTGGTTAAAGTTTTTATGACTATTAGAATGTATAAAAAACTAAATTGTGAGATAAGTAAAAATGATTTAGTTTCGCAACTTGGTTTTAAGAAAACGACGCTGAATTTAGCCATTAAAAAACTTGTTGATTTAAACCTTGTGGATGGCGAAATTTTAAGAGAAAAAAATGTCTTGAAATTGAAAAAAATAAACCTGAGAAATAAGGGTGAAAATTACGTTGTGATTAGAGGTGAAAATGCGATGAAAATTTTGCTTTTAAATGGTTTGAAAGCAGCGTGATATTTTGTAGTTGAAAAATATAAATCTAAAGCTTTAGCAGGCAAAAAATTTATCATGCGTAAGGGTGATAAAAAAGTTATGCTGCAAAATGGTTTTTATGATGATATGAGCCGTAGTGGTGTTTTTAGAATGCATAATGCTTTTGCTGAGATGTTAGGGTTTGGAGTTAAACAAATTTATCAAGTTGTGAGAGGTGTAGAGAAAAAATTTATTTGCTTAAAAAATAAACTAGGACAAGTTTTTAGAAAGTTTGTCGGTTATGAGTTTAAGTGTGAAAGATATTTAATTATGAAGTTTTAATTAGATAAAAGAGAGTCATGTATATGGACGTGTAGTTTAATGTAAAACACGATTTATGATACGTATTCTGGTTCGAGTCCAGATAGTCCGCTGAAAATCAAACATGATTCTGATTAAAACGAAATTAGATATTTTTAAAAAATGGAGAACTATCGATGTCGGTGGTGTTCTTTAGCATAGCGATGATGGGAAAAACGAAGATTTTGAGAGTGGGAAATTTTGGTTTGGACAAAATCTGGAACATAAATATATTAGTCATGTATATGTTATATATATGACGTGGGAGATTAATGAATAGACAAAGGATATATTCTAATATCGAGTTTGCTAAATATGGTTTGGAGAAAAAAATACAAAAAGGTCAAGACCAGGTTCATGACTGGGAGTTTTATTCTTCAGGAAGACATTTGCGTTATATAGCTCGTGTTGATGCTGTTTATGTTCAAGATGATGATAAAACCAAGTTTGATTTAGAAAGTGAATTTAAAAAATCAGGTTTAGATTTTAAATCGTGGATGAATTTACAAACCAGAGTTAAAAAAGATAGTGCAAAATCTGGAGTTTATCGTTTGTTTGAAAATCCCAAAGATATTAATGTTAATGATGAAATTGAATTATTGAATAAGATTTTGCAAAAACAAATTGTTTGAGAAATGATTATTAATCCAGGACAATTTGGAGTTGATAATTTTATGTTAGATAAAAATGAGTGAGCAGATTTATTAAATGTGCATATGCGAAAACTTTTGAAGGCAAATCATTTAGATCCTGAGAATATAAGAGGTCATTGAGTTATGCATTCTAATACAGATTTTCCTCATGTGCATTTAAGTTTTTGAGAAATAAATCCTAATACACAGACTAAAAAAGAGGGATTGGTTTTTAAACAAAAAGGTTGATTTAGTAAAAAATCTGTACAAAATTTTAATAATGTTTTATCTTCGGAGGTTATTTATCAAAAAGAATATCGCAAGTTAAATGAAACCAAAGCTAAAACCTGAGATATTAGAAAGCATATAAAAGCGATTACGACGCTAGATGATGTGCGAAATGAAGAAATTTATGATGATGTATTTAAAGTGCGCGATTATATGCTTAATCGCAAAAATAAAACATATGTTAAAGCTGATGAAGATATTAAAGAAGCAATTTGAAATATTTTTGATTATGTGCAAAGTAATAATGACGACATTAAAATGCAATATCAAAATTACATGTCAGAGTTAGAAAAGTTAAAAGGCGAAAAGTTAGCATCACTATTTAACGAAAAATTAAAAAACAATTTTATTGATAAAGAAAAAGATGAGTTTGAAAAACAAATCGGTAATTTGATTATTAAGTTATGTTTGAATGAAAATGAGATGAGCGAAAGGGCAGATTGATTTAAGGGTTTAAATAGTGTTCAAAAAATATTTATTCAAAAATCAGCAAGACGCAAAAGTGAAGCCAAACGAAACCTGAATTTAAAATGAATAATTGATGGTTGAAATTGAGAAGCAAACGGAGTGCATTTTAGACATAAATTGGAGGCTTTACGAAGTTATCGCAAAAATGTTAAGGCAAGGTATTAAATATGAAGCACAAAAAATTCTTTGATTCTAAGTTTTTTAGATTTTTAAAATATTTTTTTAGTTTAGTTATTGTGCCTTTTATTTGTTTTGTATTAGTTGGTATTGTCGGAACGGTATTAATTAGTCGTGATAAGGCAATTAAGGGGTGATTTAAGGGTGAAAGAGATGTCTGGGGCGATATAGTTAATTTCTATGTGCTCGAGAATAAGTATCGGCTTTATGGTTTAGTTTTGATTTTAGTTGTCAGTTTTATATGTTTGGTTGTTTTGAATTATAAGGACTGATTAAAAAATATATCTAGATCACAAGCAAATGATAATTCACCATTTTTATATAACCAGGAAAGTGGTGAGGGTAATTTAAAAAAATTTAAAAAGGAATTTGCGAATAATAATGAATCTGGGTTTGTAATAGGTCATATTAAAAAATACGGCGATATGGTTAATCACTCTGACTCTCATATGATTTTATTAGGGATTGCTGGTTCGGGTAAAACTTGAAGAATACTTTTTCAAAATATCGTCCGTAATGCAAGTTTGTCTGATGATAAAAAAGCAAATATGGTAATAATCGATCCAAAACAAGAATTATTAGAAGCAACGGGTGGTATTTTAAAAAAACAAGGTTATGACGTGAAGCTGTTTGATTTAGATAATCCTAATAACTCCGTACGCTGAAATCCATTGAAGTTAGCTTGAGATTACTTTCATTCAAAAGAGTATAAAGAATTAAGTAATTTAGATTATTCGGAAGGTTTTGCTGCACTGCGTGAAGTGGTTGAAGAATTAAAATGAGGCGATAGACAAGACGACGGGATTTGAGTAGCACAAGCGAAAAATGTCGTGATGACAATATTAAAATTTATGGTTCTTTACTCGTTAGAAAATAAAAAGTTTAGTTTAAATTACTTTACATTGTCAAATGTTGTTGCGTTTTTAAATTTAGATACTTTTACGATGGGTGAATGAACCAAGATTGTAAATGAAAATAGATATAAATCAATTTATTGAGAAAAATTAAAACGTGAGATGGATGCACTAATTACGACAGTGCCTGAGACATTAACTGGTATTTTGATTAATGCTACGAAGGCTCTAATTCAATTTTCTAATGATTTAAAAACTGAAGAAATTACATCGAAAAATAATGTTGATTTTGAACAAATGATTGGTAATGATAGACCATTTGCGATATTTATCAGTTTTCCAGACCATAAAAAATCATCATCATTTCTAATTCCGATTTTAATTAGTCAAATTTATAAAAGAGCGATTTCGAAGGCAAATTCTTTACCAGGTAAAAAATTGAATAGAAGTTTGCTATTTATTATGGAAGAGTTTAACTCAATTGAAAAAATACCAAATTTAGGTGATTGAATGTCGATATCAAGGTCGAGAAAAATATTTTTCCTTTTGGTATTGCAGGACTATACACAATTAGATAAATATAACAGTGGTAAATCAGAGCATAAATTAATTAAATCGCAGGCAAGATTAACAGTGTTTTTAGAAACTAATAATGAGGAAACGCTAAAAGCGTATGCTGAGATGTTAGGTAAGTATGAAAAAGAGAGAAAATCGACTTCATATAATGGCAAAACAAAATCAGTTTCATCATCATTAAATAAAGAATTTGTGATGGATGTTGGCGATTTGAAATACAAATCTAAGGAGTTGGCGATTGTGTTAGCTGGTGGGTATAAACCGATAGCGATTAAACCAATGTTTTTATTTGATTATATGGATAAACCGAATTATGAGCATAGAGAGATTGTTGCTGATAGAAATGATGGTATTTTGTGAGATTTTGAAAAAATGACCGAAATTAATATTGATGGTGGAGGTAGCGTTGAAAAAATATATGATGAAGATTTAAATAAGCTGATAGAACAGAGAAAAAATTTAAATATTTTGTGCTCGAATGCGAATAGTGAACAAAACTAAAATTAAGGGGGTCAAAATGACACAATATAATGAATATAAATTTATTAAAAGTTTAGGAGAAGATAAAGCTAAGAAAATTGAAGAAGAGAAAGATGATAAAGTTGAGCAGCAAGAAAGTAAAAAAGAAGATATGGAATTAAAAAAACCTGATGAAGATAAACAAGATAAATCATCAATTGATTTGCTGATTGAAAAATCGAGTGCAGAATTAGATGAGTATTTTAATAGTGAAGAGAAAATGAAAGAATATTTAGATTTTATATCTGGTTTTGCTAATAAATATAGCTTCAAAAATATGAACTTGATTAAATCACAAATGGAAGGCGCAGCAATTGTTAAATCATTTACTGAGTGAAAAAAAGAAGGTGTATCGATTAAAGCTGGCCAGAAAGGTTTGAAAATATTAGCACCTAATGAAATAGTTATGCTGGAAGAAATTGACGAGCAGGGAAATATTAGATGAGTGCCGATTAAGAAAGCAAAAAAAGAAACAGTTAAAAAATATCACGAAGGAAAAGTTAAGCGAAAAAACGAGATTGTAGGGTTTAGAATTGCAAATGTTTTTGATATAGCGCAAACTACAATGCCTAAGGAAAATTATCCTAAAAAATACTTTAATGCTTTTATCACTGATGAGAGTGAAGATAGTAAAAAGTTATTTGAATTAGTAAAAGAGACAATTATCAAAAATAATGATGCTGTGATAAGAGAAAATGAGACTTTAGGTCAGGTTAAGGGAATGTCGTCTTTAGATGATAAAGATAATGTAAAAATATATTTGAATGAGTTGAACTCTGATTTACAAAATTTAAAAACCTTATTACATGAATATGCACACGTGAAGTTAAAACATAGTTTAAGAGATTTAGAAAGACCTAGTTGCGAATTGCAAGCTGAGATGACAGCGTATGTGGTAGGTAAGGAATTAGGAATAGATACTAAGGACCATAGTTTTAAATATATGCGAAGTTGATCGAAGGGTGCAAGCATAAAAGAAAAACAAAATTTATTAACCGAAGTTAATGAAGTTTCTAAGGCTATTTTCAGCGAAATTGAGAGCAATTTTTTAGCTAATGGCGATGTTTATCAAGACAAAAATAAAAGCAAAAAGAATTTGAAAAATAAGCTAAGTTTGTAGAGGTAAGAGATGAATAAAAATGCAGGTAGAGGTGAAAAAAGAGTTATTAGTGGGATTAATAGTGTTGTTTTTGAAAATGAAAAATCCATTTTAGTGGTTTTACCACAGATGCTGGAAGAGCATTTACCAGAATATCGTTATCAGTGAGAAGGTTATAAGTTTTTCTATCCTAAGAAAATGAGTAGAAAATTAAAAAATGGAAATTGAGAGATTTCATATTATTCTGATTTTAAAGTTAATGTTTTTAAACAAGAAAAAAACGTCATATCAGAGAAGTGAGAAACCATAGATTCGCAGGAAATTGATATGGAGCAGATTGCTAAATTTTATGTTGTTTATAAAAAATATATTCGAGAATTAGAGCGATTACGTAAAAGCTCGAATAATGATTAATGCTCGCGTGTGAGCGCGCATTATGCATACACGTGTGCGAAGAGTTGAGAAAGGATAGTTATGGCAAAAAGTAAATATGGCGTTGTTTATTATCGACTTCGGGGTTCGAAAAATAATTATTCTAAATCAATTAATCGCTGCAAGGTATGAAAAAAGGTATTAGAAGTCATTGATTATGAGCAAAAAAGAGGACATTGAGATAAAATTATAGTAGAGCAAACAAAAGTGATTAAAGTTGTGAAGGTAGTTAGAGATGATGAAAAAAAAGATTAAATGATTATTAAGTGGTGCTGGACTTAGCGCGGTACCGGTGATGACTAGTTCGTGCATTTGAAGTCATTATGATGAACCAATTCCAAAACCTGATGAGTCGAAAAAAACGCAGACAATTGCGATAAGAGAAAAAAACAAAGATGATGCTGATGAAAAACATAACGAAGTTGAAGTCAGAGATGTTAGACAATTTAGTTATAACGGAATGACATTTAATGTTGCACCAGAAGATACATATGATGCTAATAAGAGATATTATGCTGATATGGTTTTAGAAAATGATGCGAGTGAGTTTAAGAAGTTTTTAAATAGCTATGGTGATTATTGAATTACTAATTTAAACGAGTATGATTTTCCGACTCTGGTTGATGTTAGTCGTTATGTGCGAAGCTTGGTGGTGAAGAAAGGTGATGGAATTAAATATTCTAGTGCTGATGAGCGAAATATTAGTGCGAAAGAATATAATGCTTTAATTACGAAATTGTTGGAAATACTTGATGTTAGTGGGGACTTTGATTTTAAAAAAGAAGAAAATAGAGAACAAAAAATTAGTTATGTTTTAAATAAAGATGATGCAATTGGTATTCTTAATGATTGATTAATTACTGATAGAGCAAGTTTGTTTTCAAAACATTATAATGATTGATTAAATATTATGGGTGATAATGTTTCATTTGGCCGGAAAAAAATCGAGTTTGGTGCCCCTTATTGATATGAAATATCGGCTAAAGATGAAGATGCTAAAGTCAAAAACATTAATGGTAAGAAAAAGAAAGTTCCTTCGGCTGTTTGAAAATTAAATCGTGATATTTATTTGAGAAATATGTTTGATAATGAGATGTTTTTATCAAGAGCATTTTATGAGAAAACATTAGCTGAGAATGAAATCATTAATAACGACTGGATTGATTGATTGTATTTGAATGATTCCAGTGTGCTGGCAATGCAGGTACCACAATATAGGTTATTAGTTGCATATTTAAGATTAATGAAAAAACTAACTGATAGTATTAATTTTGTTGCTGTGGATGATGAAGCAGAGAATGCGAAAAAAATTAAGGAAAATGGCTCAATTGTAGATAAAAGTAAGAATTTAGAATTAAATATATTAGATAGTGGAACTTACGCTTTAATTGAAGAGTATGAAAAAGCATTATTAGATTATTTAGCGTTGGAACACGCAATGGGATTTATGGGTCGTGAGGACCATAATCCTAATTTACAACTTTTTGGTGGTGGAACTAATTATGGTCATAAGGTCGATTATAGAGACACTTATAAATGAGCTAAAAAGCAATATGAAGAGTTTGTGTTGCCGTTAAAAGTTGGTTTAGGTAATGCGACCTGAGCATCATCATCATCATCATCATATAATAAACGATTTAATAATCCTCAAACAATTGAGAAATATAAATTAATTTGAGCAGATATTAAAGAAGTTGATGGAGTTGAAAGACCACAATTAATTACGATTGAGTTAGCACGAGAAAGATTAGGTAAGATTATTAATTTATTTAATGATAAATTTGGTTGAAAATATAAAAGATAGGAGTAGGATGCCAGAGAAAAAGCATGTGGTTTATGACCACGAAGAATATATGAGATGTTTGAAAGAGGACATCGCCAGAGATTATGGTTTATCGATGGAAGAATTTAATTTATTAGATGATTTTAGTCCCGAAGCTAAAAAACTATATGATGATCTAATTGAGAAAGTTCATGCAAAAATAAAATCAAAATAAAAATACGTAAAGTTAAACGCCAATTTACAATCTAAGTTGTTTAGATTGTTTGTTGGCGTTTTTTTTGATTAAAGGAGGTATATGGAAGGATCGTTTGTCATTGCTGGCATTGAATTTTTGGCGATTGTTTTAATTTTGATGATAGTGGTGCTGGTTAGAGGTTATAAAGAGTGTTTTGCTCGTGATAAGAAGTTAAGACAAAAAGCACGGTCTAATCAAAAGGAATGAAAGTATTTAGTGTCTGGCGCTGTTGTGAATGTTTTAGGAATATGAACAATGGTGACGTATTTTATTATGAAATAAGAAAGGAAGAATATGAATAAAGTATTACTGACAGGAAGAGTTGCTAATGAGAGTTTTTGAGAAATGAATACTAGTAAAGCAAATATTTTAAAGTTTAGTATAGCTACAAATGAGATTAATAATGAAAGTGAGTTTATTGATGTTGTTATTTTTCAAAATAATGCATTAAATTTTAAAAAATATGTGAAACAAGGTGATTTAGTAGAGGTTGTTGGCACATTAAAAAAGAATAGTTTTATTAATAGTGAAGGAGTTAAGGAATATCGTTTAGAGGTTATTGGGAATAGTGTTATTTATTCTACGAAAGCACTAAAAAATAAAACAAATAATTATGTTGTTGATGAAGAAAAAACAAATGATGAGAATGAGAAAGAAAATAGTCAGGAAGACTATTTAGAAGATTTAATTATTAGATAGGAGATATTATGAATTTATTAAATAAAGTATTAGACGGTAGTACAAGTACCGGTGGTAATCAAGGAATTAAAGAAAGTTTTGATGCGATTGCAACACAAATACAATATTACATTAATATAGTATTAGGAGCGTTTGCAGGGGTTTTAACAATAGTAATTGTGATTATTGCAGCTATTGCATTTTTTAAAGCAGGTAAGACAGAATCAGAAGAAGAAAGACAAGGTCAAATGAGAAGAATTAAATGATTAGGAATTTTTCTTATTGCTGTAGTTGTGTTATGAGCTCTTAGTCCGATAATTACTTCGATTATTAAGTCTGCGATCGGAGCATAAAAGTGTTGTTCGAAGGAGTTATAAATAAGATTAGTTATGGTGCTTTTATGATTGGTTATGGCCCGTTTGTAATTTTGCCATTGCTATTAATTAATGCTATTGTGGTGCTGTTTGAGTTAGTTGCTGTTGGGCTACCACAATATTTATTATTTGGTTTGAGTTTATCGCAAAAATTTGAGTTCGCCGTGCTACCTGATATGTTTAAACGATTAGCTATTATATCGAGTTTAGTTTATGTTTTGTTATTTGCTTTTAGTGCTTTGAGAATGTGAGCGTATAAAGGTGATGATGGAGTAAATCCGGTGCGAGTTGCGTTAAAAAACTCGCTTGTGGGAACGGTGTGGTTAATTGGTCTGCCGGTGTGTGTTTATTTATTTAATTTGATTATTGGCTTGATGTTGAATTTAGTTTTAGGGTCTAATAGTTTAACTTTAGATAAAACACTTTTTAGAAGTATTTGAGCAGAGGACCAGTTAGATGGTATTAGTTTTAAAAGATGAAATGAAATAGGCGATAATTACTTTAATATCACATATGATGATTATGAACATTTAGCATGAGGTCAAGGACCTAGATTGGTATTTTTGGGTGCATTGATGTCGATTGGTACATTAGTACCTCTGACATTAGGTTTAATAACTTTGGTGACGAAAATATTTCAACAGTTGTTTTTATTCGTTATTTCGCCATTTGTGGCAGCATCATCGATTGCAGATGATGGTAAGCGAATGAAACAATGACAAGAAATGTATATGGCAAAATCATTTGCGATTTTGGGTTTTGTTGTCGGAATACAGATATATGCTGTTTTTTTACAAAGAAGTACTGATTGAGCGAATAATTTAGATACTAACTGATTTACGAAAATATTATTAATTGTTGGTTTAGCGATTGGTGGGGCTGTCGCTAGCACGGGATTATCTGGCGAGATTGCAGCATTTGTTGGAGAATCTGCATCAGTGAGAGAGACTATGTCGGAAACTAAAGGTTTATTGGCTAGTGGAATGGCATTAGGTGCTGGTATTGGTGGTGCGTTTAAAGCACTTGGTAAGGCAACGAAAGCTGGTGGTAAAGCATTAAAAACTGCTGGTGTGGGTTTAACTCGTGGTAAGGCAGGATTACAAAAATTAGAAGCTAAGAGAGATTTAAAAAATAAATTGAAATCGGGCGAGTTATCAAAAGCTGGATATGCTAAAGAAATGCAAAGCTTAAATATGCGTTCAGAAGACCAAAGAATGGCTATAGCAAATGATAAGTTGGAAAGTAAAGCTGAAAGAGCAATGATTAGAAAAGAATTAGCTTCAGGAAATAGTGCTTATAAAAAATCTGATTTAAGAGCTAGTGATAATAAATTAATTAAACAAGAAAATCAAACCTTGAAAGAAATGGAAAAACTAGCTGCTCAGGAAGGTGGAGTTAATTCGGAGAAATATAAAGAATTAGCACAAAGACATGAAGCGTTAGGAAGTTTAATTGATGCGAGAACACAGCGTAGTTCGAGAAAAGAATTAAATATTAATGACCAAAAATCAAGATTGATGGCTCAAAACTCAAAACGTGGAGTTGCATCGAAAAATATTGTTTCAGCTGCTGAATTAGAAAAACAAAAACTAATTAAAGAACGTGAAGCTAATAAAGATAACAAGTTGATTTCATCATTTATAGATGGTCGAATAAAAAGTGCTGATGCAAGAGAAGCTGCAAACAAAAAACGAGCAAAAAGTATAGTAAAAAGTAAAGAAAATATTAAGAAAGGTTAATGAGAATGCTACAACCAAAAAATATAAAGAAAACTAAGTTAAAAGTGTTTAAGAATTTTGACTGAATTGATTTTGTAGTGTTATTAGCTTGTGTTATTAGTTCGATTTTTTTAACGCAATCAGTGTTGCCTAAAAAAATGAATCCTTATTTCAAAATATTAATTTGATTTTTAACATTCGGTGTATTTAGTGTGCTTTTAATAAAAATTAGAAAATATGATGTTAGATTATATAGATTGCTGATTAGGATGATTTGTTATATTTTTAAAACTAAAAAATATAATAAGAGAAACAGCACGAAAAATTTAATACCATATGCCGAAATGCTCGAAGATAGATATATTAAAACAAAAATGTTGCGTGGTGGAGTTAAATATTTTAGCGTATTAAAATTTAAAGGTAAGACTCCTTGAAGTGAAGAAGAAAGCGATAGAGAGTCGTTTTTAGCAAAATTTATTGATGTATTAGATAATACAAAAATACAGATTAGTTTTGTTAGACAAAAGGAATTAATTGATTATTCAAAAAACTTTGAAGCTTTAAAGACTAATTTAGACCAAAAAATGCAATATTTAAAGCTAAATAATGCAAGTGCTGAAGTGATTGAAAATTACACAAATTTATATGAAGAAAAGTTTTTAGACTTTGAAACATTAGATAAAGAAATAATGCTTGATACATATTATGTTGTACTGTATGAGCGTAGATTATCAGAACTACAAAAAAATATTGATATGGTTTATCAATATATGAACTCGATGGAATTGGAACCTCGTTTATTAAAGTCTGCTGATTTAGTGAGATTTTTGGCTAGATTAAACGATAAAGAATTAGATGAGGAATTACTTAAAAAATATATAGATCAGCAACAATTAAAAACTAACGGGCTAAGACGAAATTATCGTGATGAAGAAGAAATTTTAAGTAATGATTGAATTTTGAGATTTAAAAAATGATTATTATCAAAATCGAAAAAACATAAAAATGATAACTCTTCTTCAAAGACAAAATTGATTAGTTTAGATGAGTTATTAAGAGCAGACAATGTCGTTTTTAAAGCTAATTACTTTATTAAAGACGGGTTATATTATTCAATTCAGACAGTTAATGAACTGCCATTGAGATTACAGGATGGATGAAATAGCGAGTTATTGAATAATGATTCTGTTATTGTGTGAAATTTAGGTGCAATTTCAACAGAAGCACAAGCACATTTATTAGATAGTGTGGCTAAAAAGAATATTGATAACTCAGCTGTTATTAATTCAAAATTTCAAAGAAAGTCTAATAATTTACAATTAGAAGCTATGGAATATTTACAAGACCAGCTATTAATTGATGGTAATAATTTATTTGATTCACATTTTATGATTATTAATAAAGCAAGTTCATTAAAAGAATTAAAGATGATTGAGAGTAA
This sequence comes from Mycoplasma zalophidermidis, assembly GCF_024742155.1. NCBI lineage: Bacteria > Bacillati > Mycoplasmatota > Mollicutes > Mycoplasmatales > Mycoplasmataceae > Mycoplasma > Mycoplasma zalophidermidis. Next base: position 127,758 of record NZ_JANSFS010000002.1, read on the forward strand.
AAATTATCACGCAGCTGTTAAAGCTAGAATTTATTTAACTTCATTACCATTTAGACAGTTTGAAGCTTATGCTCAAAGTTGTTTAATAACCACAAATAATTTAAAAGAAGCAGTACAGATATCATCATTTAATGCTGCATATGGTTGAAGCTTCGAAAATGAGTTTCATAATGACGGTAATATTAGTATTTTAGGGACAACTATATCTACGGGTGAGCCGATTATAGTTGATAGATTTTATAAAAAAGACGCAAAGAGAACTAATTATAACTGGATGACTGTTGGGACTAGTGGAACAGGAAAATCATCATCAAAATCAAAATCGATAGTTGATGAGTTAGCACAAAATAGAAATGTTTATGTTATCGATTTAGAGAATGAGTATAAATATTTAGCAAAAAAATTCGGTGGAACAATTTTCAATATTGGTAATAGTGGTAAAACGACTTTAAATCCTTTGGAGATTAGGGTATCGATTTGAGATAATGAAGATGATAATAAACAAGAAGTTAGCGTTGAAGGTATCGTTTTAAAACATTTGGAATGATTAGAAGGGTTTTTTAAATTAGTAAATGTAAATTTTAGAGATGAACATATTATGGTTATTTTATCGTGTTTGAAAAGACTTTATGAGCAAACCGGAGTTTATGATATTAGAAGCGCTGAAGAGTTTAAAATGATTAAAAAATGACCGATTATGTCAGATTTAATTGTGGAATTAGAAAACTATAAATATGTTGATGAATTTGAAAAACAAAGAAAACGTGAAATGGTAGCTAATATTGCTGATTCGTTTAAATTTTTATTTGAGAATAATGGTAAATATCAAAACTTATATAATGCTGAAACCAAGATCGATTTAGATAATGAATTTATTATTTTTAACACAAAAGAATTAATGTCGTTAGGGAAAGATGATTCTAATTTAGGTAGTTATGTCTTACTGAGTTTAATACAAGATTTGGTTTATCAAAATGTGGTTAAAAATCCAAATAAACATACGGTCTTATTTATCGATGAGATTCATCAGTATGTCGATAATTCTCGTCCAATAATGTTAAATTTTGTTTGAAAATTAACTAAGACAGGACGTAAATATTTATTTGGTTTAGATTTAACAACACAGTCGCCATCAGATTTATTAGTTTCTGCTAAAGCTGAGTCGATAGTGCAGAATTGTCAGTACTCTACTATTTTTGGGCTTAAGGAAAAAGACTTGAAAGCAGTCGAGCAGATGTATGAATATACCGGTGGTTTAAATAAATCGATGACTTCATTTTTAAGTGCTGGAGTAATTGGTAATAATATGATTTCACTGAATTTAAACTCAAAAATTAAGATTGATGTTTGATATAACGAATATGAAAAAGGATTGTACTTTAAACAAGGCGATTTTAGAAAACAAGAACTATAGGAGTATTATGGATAAAGAAAAACTAGATATGAGTAAAGAATTGTTGTTAAAACAATATGAAAATATAGCTTTAAAAAACGAGTTAATGAACCAACAAGCAGAATTGCAGGAAAAAGAATTAACACAACAAATAGAATATAAAGATGATAAAGCAAGCGAAGAAAAAGAAGTAAAACCTAAAAAACGAGGTCGAAAACCGAAAAAGAAAGCAAAAGATGAAGCGCCAAAACAAGATAATGGTGTGCAATTAAGTTTTAGGTTATATGATGAAAATGATATTTTAAAATTTAAATCATTTCGGAAAACAGTTGAAGTTAAAGGACAGTCTTTATCGAATGCTTTATCTGATATTGTAGTTTCGTTTTTAGATGAAAAAGATAAAAGAAAAGTAATGTCATCGTTGAAGGTTGATTTATTTTATGCGTTTAGAAAAGCATTTTATGCGTCTTTATCGCCTTATACTGCAAACATTATTAATCAAATTTTAAAAGTTAGAGTTGAGAATAATATTATTAATAAAAAACTGGATTTATTATTAAATGCATTAGCTGGTGGCGATGTTTCGAAAGAGATAATTGATAATCCTGGTTCGGAATTGTTAGTTGAGCCGAAATATTTTGAGCAAATTCGTCAGATTTTAAATATCGAAAATGATGAAAAAGGTTTAAAAACAAATGAGAAAGTGGCAAAAGTTAAAAGACGTGAAGAAATATATGAAAATTATGAGTTTAATAATGATACAGATCCCGAGATTTTGGCAGAGTATTTTGATTTAGGTAAATAATTTATGAGAAATAAACTAAAAAAGATTTTAAATTTTGGGCTGGTAAGTGCTCCATTTGCTGTGCCATTATGTTTTGTTTCTACTAGTTTTAAAACTGATGCTAATAGTACTACCACTTATTACTCTTTGCCTAGAGAATGGGGTAGGAATGTAAGGAGTCAGCAATTAAGTAAATCATTTTCGGTGGATTCTAACAAAGCATTTATGAAATCACCTTATTGAGAAGATTTTTATAAAAGTGAATGAAGAATAAGTGCTGATGATATATTTTTAAACGAAAATTTAACTTGACAATTTAGATCGGATGGTCAAAGAGTATCTGATCAAGAGTTTAATAAATATTTAAAAGATTTAGAAGACATTAATAATTGAGAAAAACATGTAGGTTATGAAATATCGACAACAATTGATTTTAATCGTTTTGAAGCTATGTATCAAAAGATAATGAGAAATAGTTCTCTTGATGTAAGTGTTAAAAATGAAATTAAAAGTCAGTGAGAAAATGCTAAATTAGGATTAATAAAAAGTAAGGGAGTTGAGATAAAATTACAAAACGATGATTATCAATATATTAGCTATGACTCATTTGAAGAAATAGAATATGACAGATGAGAATGGGTAAATGGTCGCTTAATTGATATAAATACACAAGACCAGGCAAAAAGACTGGTTATTAATATTAGTGGTGAGTATGAAAAAGCACACGATAATTATGAGGAATTAAAAACTGGTTGATACAAAATTCAAAATGAAATTTTACAAAATAAAACAGAATTTATGATTAGCTCTGATAGTGGTGGTAATTTAAATACTAAACCTAAATCAGGGTTTAAGTCTAATAAAAAATTTCTTGATGATTATATTAAAAAATTAAATCAAGATATAACCTCTGCAAAAATCAATATGCGATTAGTTTATAAGCAAGCTTCTAGCGATAAAATAAATCTTTATGTTATTTGAAACGGCGAAAAGAAATTATTAGCAGATAATGTTAAAGTTAAATTTAAACCTAATTCTAATTTTGAAGGTTTGCAAATAGATGAAAGATTAAAAATTGAATTAGGTAAGTGAGTAGATTTTGATGCAAAAACAACTCGTTTAGTTGATGATGTTTTAATTAGAGATCCAAAAGATACTAAGAGTATAGGCGTTAAACAGAGGGAAAAGAAATATTGAGCAGGTAGATGGAAAGCTCATACACCTTTAAAAGTAATATTTAATACAACGTTAAGTGAGAATGAAGTTTTAAAAATTAATGGTAAAAGAATAGAGGTATTAGATAGAACATTTGAAGAATTTTTACAAGATAATCGGAGTAATGCTAGTGATGATGAAAGAGTGTTTGATTATGGTGTTGTCGTTAATGATGATACACAAAAAACACAAGAAAATTCACATCTAAAAAATGAGTATAAAATTGATATTTATAAATATTCTCGTCCAGGTAATTTAGATGCTGATTTAGAAATGCATTATACAAAAGTATTATTTATAGATTCAAAATCAGCACAAGTTGATTTTAAGTGATATGCCTGAGAACCTGAAAATAATCCACAACAAAAAGAACTAATAGAGGAATTTATAAAAGATAGTGAGGGAAATTTATTAAGAGATGATAAGGGAAATAGCATTAAAAATCCTAAATATGATCCGAGTATAGATCCAGAAACAGGAACGAAAAAACAACTAGTTTGGTTTGATTTTGGTCTCTTTGATAGTAAAAGTCAGCTAAAAAATGAAGCTTTAAATAATTTTGATATATATTACGATGATGAAAAAGATAGAGAATATTATAAATTAACTAAGCTACCATTTAACACTAAAACACTTTTTGCACCTCACGATAATAATAGTTTAGATAAAGGTTTAATTGTCGAAGCTATTGTGCTTGGTAAAGGTGGATTAAAACAACTTATTGGTAAGACAGAAAAATTTA
>NZ_JANSFS010000003.1:0-130675 GCF_024742155.1 Mycoplasma zalophidermidis
GGCTGGATGTGTAAGCATAGCGATATGTTGAGCTGACCAGTACTAATAAATCAATAGGTTTAAAAGTAATGTGTATTTTATACATTTCAATGAGTTTTAAATTACTATTCAGTTTTCAGAGAATAATACTCCGGAGGGAGTTTTTTTTATATTTTTTTTAGGGTGCAGAACAAAATTTGTTTTAAAATCCTTAGTGAGTCAAACTCTTAAATTCAAGCTAAATTTAGCATGGGCCAAAAAGGTTTGTTTGTAGGTAGTTTGATTGTTATTTATAAAAATATAATAAAGCAGCTACGCGACATGCGTGGCTATTAAAAACAAAATATCAAGCAAATTTATGCTACGCTCGATATTCTAAATTAAATACCTTTTAGATACTGTTAAAAACTTAACTCTAATTAAACTAAACTGTTCAAATATAGTTTCGACATAAGTATTTGATGATTTAAATTTGTTCATTGTTTAAACTGCAGGTTTACGTTCGTAGCCTTATACATTCATTATCAAAACTAATATTAAATCTAATTAAAGTCGACTTGAAAGTATATCAACATAAATAACGTTTCATAGTTTTGATAAAGAACAATTACATAACATATACAATTAATAAACTTCAATTAATTTACTCCCCCGCGAGCATGACAACTATTTCATTATCCAATGGGTTCATTTTAGTGTGAGAATATCTCGTTTTATCTCTATATTCTAATTCTTGTTATGATTTGTAACATTCATTAGAATGTCAGCGAGCATAAATATTATCAATAATTAGCAACCAATCTATGTGTAATATCTATTTATCTATCTTATTTTTTTATATTTTGATATCAATTTTGCCAGATTTAAGTCACTCGTTTGTTTTGATCTAAGACAACTTGCGTGAGTAATTGTAAAATTGTCCATTTCTGGACTATCTGCTTCGTTTAATTTATAAGGTAATATATGGTTGATATCGATACCACTAAATTCGCAATCTATTTTTCTCCATATAAAAAATAACATTCGTTTTGGTTGTTATGTAATTTGTTAATTAATTTGGTTTTGTTGCTGGAAATACTACTTAAATAATCATCTTTTCTACTATTCATGAAACAATTTCCTTTTATAACTCTTTTTCTTATTCTCGTCATCATTCTTATCTTCATCATTTACAATTACAATTTTTTAGGTTTATTCTTAAGAGTACGAATATATAATATACCAAAGATTGCAGTAATTATAATAGCAGTGGTTAATATTAGAGGAATAATTATGAAAACCAGAATTATCAATGTATTTCGGCTATTTATTTTTTAATCTAGTTGAAAGAAATTGTTATTCTCTGACAAATATAATTAAATACTTCTTCGTTATTTTCTCAATATATTAACTGTATTTTATTTTAATAGTCAAATATGTATATTTTTGATTTCTTTAAAACACAGTGTTTTATATTATATCAATATACAAATTTTTAAGCTTTCTACTTTTTGTGTAAAATCTTATACCATCTTCTTCGATTAATGGTACATCATTGTATAAATGCATCAAATATAATCATGAAATTGTGAATCCAAAGGCAAAGCACATCTAAACTCAGATAAAATTACAGCTAATGGCTTAGGTAATTTTAGAATTTTATCGAATATTGGAGTAAATGCCATAACAATCCCTAAAATAAGCGGATAAACTATTATAGTGCTCACAAGTTAAAGTCAGAATCAAATAACTGGTTTATATTTTTTATATTTTATATTCATGTTTTTTGGGCAAAGGCCTTTCTTGTTTTGCTCTTTTTGTAAACTTAAAAAAAGAAAACAAAAATACATTTTCGGCCTTAATATTAACAATTTAATGGAAGATTCCAGTTTTTCTTTTAAATTCTCTTATTGAATTTTAATGTCTAATTTGATTACAAGTATCTTAAATTTATAATAATTTCTATATTTGAGTGCATATTTTTTGTGAATGACTTTAAATAAAATTTAAAATAGCGAAACATTATTATTTAAATAAGATTATTTTTTTAAAAATAAATTTTAATACCGGAAAAAAAGCTAGTTCTATGAATAAAACCTATTTAATTAATATTTATTTTTAAAAGTTTAATAATAGACAAAAAATCACCTAATACGGTATTTTTTGCTATAAAACTCAATTATTGGTAAATAGTTATTTTGCTAATAAATAAAAGATTATTCAAAAATAAAAAAACTTTTAAAAAATCTTGTTTATTTTCTTTTTTGTCTGGCTTATAGTATTAAAATAAAAGAAGTATTTAATACTAAGGTAACATATTAAGGAGCAAGATGCAAGATAGATTTCTAGGCAGGATTTACATATTGCACTGAAGTCTTTTCGCTGTTTTGACAGTTATCTTTAGTCTATGCTGTTTTTTTTATCAACCAACTTTGGTATTAGGATACGTAATCGGGGCTTGTGGTGCTTATCTTTGTTTTGAAATTAGACAGGCGTTTTTGACAAATTTATTTGCTAATAAACGCAGTGCAGTTTCAAATGCATTAGTAAATTGAGTGCTTTCAATTGCTCTGGTTGGGGTTTTAGTTGCGTCAATACTTGTTATAAACCATTATTTTGGTAGTAAACATTCAATGGCGCTATTCCCTATCAATGTTTTTACATTTTCTTTAGGTTTAAGCAATATAATGGTTGCTGTTATATTGAGCATGTTTTTTAATATACCTAAGAAAAGGAAAGGAGGTCCATGCAAAAGATAATTGAAGCATTTAGTATGTGGAATCAACCTCAACTATTTTCCTTGGCAGTGACGGTACTAATTATATTTATTGTTAGTTTGGTTGTGTTTATTAAGATTAAAAAACATTCCAAACCAAATAAAGCACCGGTTGCTACTGTGTTAATAGCTGAAAACTATGTCACAACTATTGATAACGCCTACGACGATACTGCTAGTGGTAAATTGCCAATTGCTCGTTTTTATATATTTGGTTTAGCAACATTCCTATTAGTGGGTAATATGCTTGGTTTAATTGGTTTAGAACCAATTGCCACATCATATTCAATAACATTTACTCTTGCAGCAGTTACGTTTATTGGAATCTATTTAGTTGGTTTTTGATATCAAAAACTTAGATTCTTTTTACGTTACATTAAAAATCCAGCCGAAATTCTTGGGCAATTCTCACCTTTAATTTCTTTAGGTTGTCGTATGTTTGGTAATATCACTGGTGGCGCTGTTATTGTTACTGCTGTCTATTTTGCCGCAGGTTGATTATGGGGGTTGATTTTCCCTGGTCCACAACTTTATTTCTTCGCATGTATTGTTACACCGTGAATGCACATGTTCTTCGATATCTTTGGGGCCGTCATTCAAGCGTTAATATTCACAGTATTAACAACTATTTATTGAACAAATGAAGTTGAAATACATACACGTAAAAACAAAACTTCTAAAAAACAACTTAAAAATCAACAAAATATTATAAATATATCTAAAAATATTTACTAGGAGGTAACTATGGATAAACAAGGATTAATCGCTATTGGTGCCGGTATCTGTATGCTTGGATGCTTTGGTACAGGTTTAGGGCAAGGTCTAGCTAGCGGTAGAGCCGCTGAAGCTGTTGGTCGTAACCCTGAGGCAGCAAGTAAAATCAGAACCATTATGATTGTTGGTATGGCTTTAGCTGAAACAGCCGCTATTTATTGTTTCTTAATCGCTATTCTACTTCTATTCGTTTTTGGAAACTAATATGTCAATAAATAACGTTATGCTATCTAGTGGCCCTTCAATTACTGAAGCTTTCACTGAGAAATTTGAAAAACTTTTCCCATCATGACCTATGTTTGTGGCAACATTGGTTTCACTTGTATTGGTGCTGATTATCTTGTGATACTTTTTATACAAACCAGTCAAAAAAGCTATTAAGCAACGTCAAGAATATATTCAAAGTAATATAGACCAAGCTGAACAAGCTAATGTCTCTTCACAAGAATTGTTGGCCAAAGCTAACATGAAATTATTAAATGCCCACGACGAGGCCAGAAATGTTGTTAAAGATGCTAAACACGAAGGTGAAAAAGTTTTAGTAACATATTTGGAAAAAGCAAAACGCGAATCTAAACGAATCATAAACGAAGCAAAAGCTGATGTAAAACTTCAAAAACAAGAACTACTTGAAGAGAACCAAAAACGTATTGCTGCAGCAGCAACGATGTTAAGTCGTAAAATTCTAAAAGAAGAAGTCAATAGTGATATCGAAAACAAAATTATTGACGAATTTCTTAAAGGTGAATAATGTATCAAAAAGCTAATATTGATGGTTATGCCATCGCATTATATGAGTTAGTCTCAGAAAATAATGAACTAGCACAAGTACATCAAACACTAAGTCAAATCTGACCAGTTTTTGAAGAAGAACAAAATTTCTTAAAATTACTCGCAAATCCTAATATTGAGAAGGAAACAAAATTTGATTTTATCGATCAAACATTCGCAAATATACCTAATACAGAATTACTGGCAAAGTTTTTTAAAGTTGTTGTGCAACGTCGCGCCACAACTTTGCTTGGTCGAATAATCAAACAATTTTTCCGTCTTTCTAACCAAACATTGGGCATCAAATTTGCGAAAGTTTATACTGCCTTTCCTTTATCTGAGGGACGTATGAACAAAATTAAATCTTTTTTAGAAAAGAAATATAATTCAAAAGTTGAACTAAATTACATTCTAAAACCCGAACTTTTATCAGGTTTTAGAATTGAAATTGATAGCGATGTCATTGAACAAAACATCGCATTAGATTTGGAGAAACTTTCATCATTAATCATAAAGAAAGGAGTCTAATATGAATAGTTATACAGAAGATATCAGTAAAATCATCAAAACTAGAATCAAAAACTTTAATTCTAGCGTTGATTATTCCGAAGTTGGACAAATCATTACTATCGGTGATGGTATTGCTCTAGTTAGCGGTTTAGATAACGCTAAAAATGGTGAAATTATTGCTTTCAAAGATAATATTTACGGTATGGTTTTAAACCTTGAAGAAGAAGTTGTTGGTATCGCTATCTTTGGTGATGCTGAAAAACTATCTGAAGGTGACGAATGTAAACGCACTGGAGAAGTTATTTCTGTTGGCGTTGGTGATTCATTGATTGGTCGTGTTATTAACGTTTTAGGACAACCAATTGATGGCAAAGGCCCTATTAAGACTGAAAATAGACGTGAAATCTTTAAAGTTGCGCCAGGTGTTATGACACGTCAAGAAGTTAATGTAACTTTAGAGACTGGAATCGTAGCTATTGACTCAATGATTCCAATTGGTCGTGGTCAACGTGAATTAATTATTGGTGACCGTCAAACTGGTAAAACAGCTATTGCAATAGACACAATCATTAACCAAAAAGGTAAAAATGTTAAGTGTGTTTATGTTGCTATTGGACAAAAAAACTCAACTGTTGCGCAAATTGTACACAAATTGGAAGAAACAGGGGCTTTGGAATACACAACAGTTGTTGTTTCTGCTGCTAGTGAATTAGCACCCCAACAATACATTGCACCTTATACGGGTGTTACTATTGCTGAAGAATGAATGGCAAGTGGTGAAGATGTGCTAATTGTTTACGATGATTTAAGTAAACATGCTGTGGCATATCGTACGCTTTCATTACTTTTAAGACGTCCGCCTGGACGTGAAGCATACCCTGGAGATGTTTTCTACTTGCACTCGCAATTACTTGAAAGAGCTGCACGTGTTAATAAAGAAAATGGTGGTGGTTCAATTACGGCTCTTCCTATAGTCGAAACACAACAAGGTGATATTTCAGCATATATTCCAACCAATGTAATTTCAATTACCGATGGGCAAATTTTCACAAGAGAAAACCTATTCCACTCAGGACAACGTCCAGCAGTTGATGTTGGTTTTAGTGTTAGTCGTGTTGGTTCAGCTGCGCAAATTAAAGCTATGAAGAAAGTTTCAGGATCCCTAAAACTTGAACTAGCTCAATATAATGAAATGTTAGCTTTTGCTCAATTCGGTTCTGATTTAGACTCATCTACTAAAACTATTTTGGAACATGGTGCAAAAGTATTTGAATTCCTAAAACAAGGCCAGTATCAACCAATTAATATGTATGCACAAGTAGCAATTCTACTCGGAAACAAAGAAAGAATTATCAACCCTCTACCTAAAGAATCAATATTAAAATACCGTGAAGACGTAATTAAATTTATGAATTCAGCTGAAGGTAACATTATTATTGATGAAATCATTCATGCGAATAATGATTTAACTGATGAAATCAAAGATAAATTAACTACTAAATTAGTAAAAATTGTGAAAGATATTGTGGCAGGTTTACCAAACTACAACCCTAACGATCACGCTCAAATGCCTGAAAAATATCGCCCCCAATATGAAGCTTAATTATGGCCAGTTTACAAAAAATTAAATCTCGTATTAACACAGTTGAATCTATTCGTAAAATTACTCACGCTATGGAACTTGTTTCGACATCAAAAATGCGTAAAGCACGTGACTACTTCAACTCAGTAAAATTATATGAGCAACAAGTTAGCGACATTTTTGGTGGATTCTATTCTTATTTGAGTGCTGAAGATTTAAGGGACTATTTTGCAGCCAAAACCAGTAAAAAACGTTTGTTTTTAGTCATAACCAGCGATTTAGGTTTGGCCGGAAGCTACAATTCAAACGTTTTGAAATTAGTTAAAAATATAATTACAGACCAAGATGAATTAATAGTATTGGGCAGTAAAGGTATTTCGATTTTGGAAGCTAAATATAAAAATCAAATTATTAAGTCTACAAGTTGAGCACATTGTGAAATTAAAAACATTGCTCAAAAATGCACTAAAGTCATGGTTGAAAAATACCGTAAAAATGAAGTTGGTGAAATTCATGTTTTATACAATGAATTTATTAATAACCTAGTCCAACAAGAACAAGATTCAAAACTCTTGCCTTACGAATATGACTTTAAAAAGAATCAACAAAAAAAACTTAATCAAGTTATTGAATTTGAACCTAGCGCAAAGGAAATTTTAATAAATACTGTGCCTTTATACGTGTCAGCTAAAGTAAACAAATGTTTAGCCTCAGCAGTTATTAGCGAATACGCTTCGAGACGTGCTGCAATGGAAACAGCAACTGATAATGCTGACGAATTAATTGACGATTTGAATCTAGAATACAATAGAAAACGTCAAAGTAACATCACCCAAGAATTGAATGAGATCGTGGGTGGGGCAAATGCAGTTTAAGGAGATATTATGAATAAAAATAATGGAACAATTGTACAAATTTTAGGTCCTGTCGTAGACGTTAAATTCCCTAAGGGAAAATTACCAAATCTACTAAACGCATTGGTTGCTGAATTCGATGGGGTTAAATTTACTTTGGAAGTCGCTCAACACATTGGTGACGATACAGTTAGAACAATTTCAATGGTTTCAACAAACGGGTTAGCTCGTGGGGTTAAGGTTGCTGATACTGGAGCACCTATTTCAGTACCAGTTGGTGAAAAAGTTTTAGGCCGTATGTTTAATGTTTTAGGTGAAGCTATTGATAATGGTGATGAACCAGATACATTAAAAATGCCTATTCATGCAAAAGCACCAAGCTACGAAGAACAAAAAACTGCTAGCGAAATTTTAGAAACAGGAATTAAGGTTGTTGACCTATTGATTCCTTACGCTAAAGGTGGAAAAATTGGTTTATTTGGTGGGGCCGGTGTTGGTAAAACAGTTCTTGTTCAAGAATTGATTAATAACATTGCTACACAACACGGTGGACTTAGTGTTTTTGCCGGTGTTGGAGAAAGAACTCGTGAAGGTAATGACCTTTACTATGAAATGAAAGCATCGGGTGTTCTTGACAAAACAGCACTAGTGTTTGGTCAAATGAACGAACCTCCTGGGGCACGTATGCGTGTTGCTTTAACTGGTTTGACTATGGCGGAATATTTCCGTGATAAACAAAACCAAGATGTGCTATTATTCGTTGACAATATTTTTAGATTTACTCAAGCTGGTTCAGAAGTTTCAGCACTTCTAGGGCGTATGCCAAGTGCCGTTGGTTACCAACCAACATTAGCTACTGAAATGGGACAATTACAAGAAAGAATCACTTCAACACACAAAGGTTCAATTACTTCGGTACAGGCTGTCTATGTTCCAGCTGATGACTTAACTGACCCTGCTCCCGCTACAACATTCAATCACTTGGACGCTAAAACAGTTCTAGACCGTAATATTGCAGCACTTGGTATCTATCCGGCTGTTGACCCTCTAGAATCAAGTTCTAAGTTGTTAGACCCATTAGTTGTTGGACAAGAACACTACAATGTTGCCTATGGCGTAGTTTCAATCCTACAAAGATTTAAAGAATTGCAGGATATTATTGCAATTTTAGGTATGGGGGAATTAAGTGAAGAAGATAAATTATTAGTTTCACGGGCAAGAAGAATTAGAAACTTTCTTTCTCAACCATTTACAGTTGCTGAAAAATTCTCTGGTAAACCAGGTGCTTATGTTAAATTGGCAGACACTATTAAGAGTTTTAAAGGAATTTTGGAAGGTAATTATGATGAAGTGCCTGAAGATTTATTCCTTTATGCTGGAGATATCAGCGAAGTTGAACAAAGATATGATGAATACAAAAAAGCTAATAACATTCAAGAAAATGTAGAGCAAACTGAAGATGAATCAAACAACAGAGAAAAATAATTCAAATCAAGTTGTAAGATTAAGTATTTCAACTTTAGAAGGTATATTTTATGAAGGGGATGTACGTTCAGTTAACCTTTCAACAGTAACTGGTGGAGCTATTATGCTTCAACCTAACAGAACTCCTTTCATCAGCAATATCGCAGTAGGTAAGTTATCAATTAACGAACCTAACGACCCCGACTACAAATTATGCGTAATTGGCGGTGGTGTTGTGTTTGCTGATAGCAAAAGAATCAAAATAATTACCGACGATATTATTGACAGTAAAGACATTGACATTAATAGGGCAAAACGCGATCGTGAAGAAGCGTTAGCTCATCTTAAAGAAACAGACAAAGATGATAAAGCGAAATTTGAATTACAACTACGTAAAGCAATTGCTCGGATTAACATCTCAAATTCTAATAAATAGCCTGTGGGCTATTTTTTTCTTATATACACATATTTGTGTATGTTACGTAATTTTAATATATGTTATTCATTTAAATAAAATTAGTATAATATGAAAAAGGAGAAACATGGAAAAAAATAAATTTGTAAAATATAAACCTCATGTAAGACCTTACTTTTGGACTGTGACGATATCATCAATATTAGCAGTCTTATTGGTTATGGGATGAAGTCAAAAATTTATCCCTTTTAAGGTAGATGTTAAGGTTGGTCATTTAGATTTTTGAAGTGTGATGTATTTATCTTTTACCATTTTCTTTGGCCTGATAGGCATCTATTCTTTGAGCGTAATTTTAGTGATTAACTCATTTGTTTATAAACTAGAAAGAATGAAGGAATTATGACAAGAAAAAGACCGTGAAGCGCTTAAAAAACGCATTAATCGCCAAGCAATTATTTTAGACATGTTTGCATTGAATAAATCTTTATCGTACAATTTATATCAAACTAGTAAAATTGAGTAAAAAAATCGCGTCTAGCGATTTTTATAAATTGGTTTTATCTAATTCAAACACTGGGTTATCTTGTTTAGATTCGTTATTATCATTATTATTGTTTATTGGTTTAACAACATATTTTTTTGTAAGTACCATTATTACACCTACAAGCGAAACGATTGGAACAACGAAACCAACAATTAATAAAATCATTATTGTTTGATCAAATTTACTTGCCTTAACTGCTAATATTATTTGTAAAACAACTCCAGCAATTCCACAACCTCATAGAAGTAATTGTAAAAATATTGTGTAAACACTTTGATATGTAACACCAAGATTATTGCTTTTATTTGTTGATGGTTGGGTATCCATCGCAAGCTTAATAACTAAACTATAAGCAATTATTCCTAAAATAACAGCAAGAATTTGTAACACCAATAGTGGAATAGCAATTTTCTTTGCTTTTTCTAATTCTTTCATTTTTCTCCTCGTCATAATTAACTCTTTTATTATAACATAAATAATAAAATTACTCAGCTGCGCTTAGAACCGCCATTATTTTATAAGTAAAATATAGAAAAAAAGCTGTTCTCACAGCTTTTTGTCAAATGGCAGGGGTTAAAGGAATCGAACCCTTGCAAGCAGTTTTGGAGACTGCAGTACTACCATTATACTAAACCCCCATTTAGCCTTAAGGCTAATTATTTTCCGAATTTAAAGTGACAAATGTCGCCATCTTTCATAACGTAGTTTTTTCCTTCAGAACGGATTTTTCCAGCAGCTTTCACGGCTTGTTCTGAACCTAATTCGACAAAATCTTCATAAGTTATTACATCAGCTTTAATAAATTTATTTTCAAAGTCGGTATGGATAATTCCTGCACATTGTGGTGCTAACATTCCATCATGAAACACTCATGCTCTAACTTCGATTTGTCCGACAGTGAAATATGTTTTAAGTTTCAATAAATCAAATGCCTCTCTAGTTAATAAATCTAATCCACTAAATTTAATTTCATATGTCTGTAGTCACTCTTGAGCTTCGTTTTCATCTAATTGTGATATTTCACTTTCTAATTGAACGCAAATTGGCAGGATTTTTTCTTCACTTGAACATGATGCTTTAAACATTTTAAATAATGTAGCATTTTCATAATCTGCAATTTGTTCGGCTGACATATTAGCTACGTAAATCATTGGCTTAAATGTTAAAAGGTGATAGCCTTTTAAAATTTTGGCCTCTTCTTCATTAATATCTTTTAATTCACGGGCTGCTTTGCCTTGTTCCAAAAGTTCCTGAATTTTTAAACAAAGATTTTGCTCAATAAGAGCTGTTTTATCTCCGGATTTTGCCTTTTTAGATATCCTGTTTAGCACGTTTTTAATTGTGTCTAAATCAGCTAAATTTAATTCCATATTGATAACATCTTTATCGTTTACAGGATTTACTTCATTTGCAACATGCATGATATTTTTATCGTCAAAACAACGTACAACATGAATAATTGCATCAACTTCGCGGATGTTACCTAGAAATTTATTTCCAAGTCCTTCGCCTCTTGAAGCGCCCTGAACTAGACCCGCAATATCAACAAAATCAAATGTTGCGGGCACAATTTTATTTGGATTTACCAGTTTTGCTAATTCGTATAATCTTTTGTCTTTTAAAGGTACTGAACTAACATTTGGCTCAATTGTGGTGAAGGCGTAATTACTTGCCTCAACTTGATATTTAGTTAATGCGCTAAATAAAGTGCTCTTACCAACATTTGGTAAACCTACTATCCCAGCTTTTAATGACATGAGACCTCCTTGATATATTGTTAATTTAAATTTTACCAAAAACTTAATTTTGCCTGCTAAAATCACTAAAAAACATAAATAAATTTTAATTTTCATAAGTCAATATTTAAACTAATTGTGTCAACGATTTTACGAATACACACATTTTTGTGTAATTTTGGTGCAAAAAAATATGCGTAACCGCATATTTTGCATCTATAAGCCACGTTTTGTTCCTTATAAATAATAAGGCGCCAACAATTTATCTAACCAGTAAACTGGTTTTCTCTCTTGATTCAATTCTCTCGAGAAAATTCCCCTACCAAAATTTGGGTTTCTAGCTCATGGAGTTTACCGCGTTTCACAATTCTCGTCTCTGTGGCACTAGTCGTCTAGGCCTAAGCTTATTGGGCTTAGCATGAACACTACTTTCATCGCAGAAAGTGCTAGCGTGGACTTTCCTCTACTTTAATAGCAGCTGTTGGCCAATGCGATTAGATTATATAACAAAATTTAAATTAATATAGTATCTTGTTAAAGATGAAATTCAAATAATTAGCTTAATCTTTTTTTGATTTTGAAAAGTGAATAATTATCTAAAATAATTAATCAAGAAACGTTCAAAACCAATTTCAGGATCAGTTTGCCCAGATTTAATTTCACGATCTAATTTAGCTAAATGCTTAATCATTGATTGTATACGTTTAATGCCTAAAATTGTGAGTAGTGAATAAACTTTTTTAACACGATAAAAATTTAATTTAAAGTCATCGGCTAAGTCGTTTAAATTCTTCTTAGCTAAAGAGTAACAGTATATTTCATTAGCTAAAATAAATAACTGACTTGCTTGAGCTATTAGCAATGATATATCAACGCCTTCGTTGATTTTTTCCTTATATTTAATTCAAATAAGATTAAAATTATTTGATTCAAAACTATTAGAAAAGCCAAACACATCCTCATTGAATGTTTCACCGATTGTTTGTTCAATCATATCAACTGTTATTATTTTATTTAAATTAACAAGTTTGATTAATTCTAAATTTATTAAATATAAGTCATTTGGAACTTTTCTTAATAAAGCATTGATTGAAATGTTATCTATTTGTCCGCCTAAATCATGTACAATTTGATTTATTTTTTTTGTTAAATCTGAACCTGTCAGTGTATTCGCAAACAGTAATTTGGGATTCAATTTCATTAAATATTTCGTAAAAATATTATTAGCAATTTTTTCTTGCTTTACTATGTTGGTATTTACGAAAACCACTGTATCTTGAGTATTTTTTTCAATAATTTTAGCTAATTCTTCAGCTAAAATTACCTCCTCTTTTGAAATTTTATTTTCAAAATAAGGGCAGTCATATACTACAATGATTCGAGATTCTTGAAATAATGAATTTAAACCAATTAAATTAGTTAATTCAACTGTTTTATTTTCGTCTGCGTAATAAAAATTGACTAATTCAGAATTATTATTTGCTTTAATTATTTGTTGTATATACTCATTAACAAAATACTTTTCTTGACCATAAATTAAATACATATTTTAATTATATATAACAATTCATTATTTAGATGAAAGTACTGCAAAATCAGTACATGTATGCTAATTGAATTTATAAAACTCGAATCATAAAAATTCGAGTTTTATTTAGTCTTGGTCAATATCAATATAATCGTAGGTTTTTACTAAAGAAGTTGAGCCATTGCTATTTTCGTATTCTGTTGGTTCTATTTTCCGAACTTGTCATCTTGTGTCTCCATCAGTTCAAGTAGTTTGACCTGCTTTTATTTCATTAGTCTTTATATTGATTGGATAACAATTGCCATATGTAGTTTTTCCGCCTTTTGTTATAGGGATTAAATGATCTATATTTCAACCATAAACACTGTTTTTATTGTTGTAAGCGCTCTTAACAATTCTGCGACCAGCAAAATCTTTATCCTCGGTTTTATTACCTAATCAAAATTCTCATATTTCCATTGCTTTTTTTTGATTGATTGATGCCATATTTGTCCTTTCGTTTTAGATACTAATTTATACTAACGGTGTACCGACTATTTAAGAACATGAATAGTGAATTTATAAATTAGCATTGTCAATTTTGTTCTCATTTTGATTTTAAATCACTCTAAAAAAAAAAAAAAAAATGGCTAGGCAGCGCTAATTAAACTTTAATTTTTAATTATTTTTCACATTTTTTCCATTTATCCTGATAATTTTTGTTTAAATGTAAAAAAAAAAAAAAAAAAATCACTACCGAGGTAATGATTTATGAAATATTTTACTAATTATTTTTATGTTTTTTTACAATCTCGCGAAGTTTTATCAATCAATGATTTAAACCGCTCTTAGATATTTTTATTTCTGATTCGTCTAACAGAATTTCACTGATTTTTGAAAGACTTTCATCTGGGTTGTTTTTAAGAATAGTAAAAAATTCTAATTGTTTTTCAGTAAAACATGATTCCAAATTATTGTGATAAATATAATCAATGTTTTTTAGATGTTGTTGGTTTGATTTAACTATTCTTTTTAGATTTGCTAAATCAATGTTGTTGATTCTATTAAATGTATTATCAAAGTCTCTTTTTATACGAGAATCCTCTAATTTGAACATTGAGTCGATAACATTAATAGCTTTTAAAAAGTCCGAAATTTTTTCGTGTTTTTTGATATAAATCAGAAATTTTTTTCTATGAAAAATTTTTTGGAATCCAAAATCATATTCATTCAATTTATTCATGAATATATCAATGAATTTTTCATAGTTTGAACTTAGTTGCAAATGATAAGATGATTTATCCAAATCTGAAATAGTGCCCCCTCCTACGAAAGCCCCGGCAAAAAAACTTGCAGGATCTTTAAAATTAACTTCTAAGTTAAAATCGTTTTTATTTATACATATTTGATTTTTGTCAAGAGAATAATTAATGTTTATAAAATTCAATAAAATCAAGATATAATCAAGAGTTTCATTGGACGTTATTTTTAACGTTATGAATTCATTTTGTGTGCAATTAGCAAAAATGAAACCCCTCAAAAATTCTGAGATTTCATCTTTATTTCTTTTCTTCGAAAAAATTTCGTTCTTGATTTTTTGAGTAAAGTTTGTTTTGTCCATTTTTGCCTTATCGTGGGTATATTTCTTCTAATGCCCCGTCCACGCTATATATGCCTAAACGGTTTTTGCGAGCAAATTCTTCAGAGGAATTTAATTGAGCTATATAGGCAGAATTAGGATTGTAATATTTACTTGATTTTGAAGAAGAAATGTAATGTTTTCGGCCGTAACCTAGGAGCACTATTTCGGAATTTAAGTTGTATCAGTTATTGTTATATTTAACATAAACAATGCCGACAATACGACCATAATGATCTGATATGTTTGTTTTTCCACCCTTAGTTGGCTGAGGAATTATGTAAATTTCGCCTCCGACTATTGTCAGTACACTGGTTGTAAATTTAGTGGCTAACATGCCGTATTCATATTGTTTACCGGTCGTTTTTTCTCAGTCGTCATTATCTGTTTTGTGCATTTTTTCTGGCGTATCAACCCCAGAAAAACGAACATTGTAGAGAACGTTTTTATGTTTAAATCTAAATGTATCACCATCCTTAATAAAATCCAAACTGACTCTAGTTGCTTTGTTTGGGGCTAATTCATCGGAAAAATCATATAATAATATGTCGCTTTTTAAATCAAAGATGTTGAGGTTGTTTGATTTATCGTGCGCTGAATTATTATTGTTGTTGTTTTGTTTCTTTAAATTTATTTCTTCATTTAAATTATTGTCTTTGGCATTATTGTTTTCATTATATGTGTTTTTGTTAATATTTAAAACACAGGCTGAGGAAAAACTTGTCGTAGTGATAATTGAGCCGAAAGTTAATGATAGAAAAAATTTATGTTTCATAGTTATTATTTAGTTTTTAGTTCTAATTTTTCGTTAACCAACGTTAGATATTTATCGCCATTAGCAATTTCTAATTGGTTTAGAACATTGTTTAAATCAGTTGGTTTTTGTGTTAATTCGTTAAATAATTTTGCTGTATTTGTAACGATTTTAACACCGGATGTTAAACCAAAACTTGTTGCTAATTTGTCATTATCTAAAACACCGATTATCATTGTATTCAATCTGAATTGTGAAAGTTTACGTAATAGTGAAGCATCTTTAGTTGCAACAATAGTGAATTTAGGATTGTTTTGTAAAACAGAGTTTACAATATTTTTAACTAAATCATCTTTTTTGTCTAGTTTGCTTAATAATGAATTGATTCAGTTCGTGTATGAAGGTGTATTGTAATAATCGTTTTCTGCTTTTTTGTTGATTGTTCTCATTACTTGAACAGCAGTTACTGGGTATTTACCAGCAGCAGTTTCGTTTGAAAGCATTGTTGAATCAGCACCATATGATGTTGCTCAATACACATCACTAACTTCTGCTCTTGTAGGTTGTGGGTTATTTTCCAATGAGTCAAGCATTTGTGTCGCAACAACAACTACTTTACCCGCTTTGCGGCATTTATCAATAATTTGCATTTGTCAGTATGGAACTTCGTAATAAGGGATTTCTAGTCCTAAATCTCCACGAGCCACCATGATACCATCGCTTGCTTCAATTATTTCATCAATATTGTTAATGCCAATTTGGCTTTCAATTTTAGAAATAATTTGGATTTGTGATCCACCATTTTCAACTAATAGTTTTCTTAGGTCATTAACATTTTTTGCACTGTTAACAAATGATGCGGCAACATAGTCTACACCATATTTAGCGCCAAATGTAACGTCTTGTATGTCTTTTTCACTTAGGAATGGAAGTGAAAAATCGACGTTTGGTAGGTTAATTCTTTTATTTGTTTTTAAAACATGAGCATTTGCTGTAACAACAGTAATTTCACCTGGTACAACTTTAGTAACGGTTGATGTTAGTTTACCGTCATCAAATAGAACTTTATCCCCAACTTTTAAATCTTTACTCATATCGTATGGTACGGTTACTTGTTTATAGTCACCAATGACATTAGCAAAAGCTTCAGGAGTGGTAAGAATTTTTAGCTCTTGTCCTTGAACAATCGGACATGCTCCATCCTTCATCTTTCCAACTCTAACCTCAGGTCCTTTAGTGTCTAACATCAGTGAAATATTAACACCTAATTCTTTGGCTGCTTTTTTAGCAGTTTCGAATTTCATGTTTTGTTCTTCTAGTGTGCCGTGGCTAAAGTTAGCTCTAATACATGTAGCACCCGCTTCAATAATTTGTTTAACTATTTCTAGGCTTGAACTCGCTGGGCCAGCTGTAATAGTAAGTTTTTCTTTGTGATTATTTAATTTCATCGCGTCTCCTTTTAATATTTATATTAATTTATATTATAAATTTATATTAGATAATTAATGCTTATTTTTAAAAAATGTCGTAAATATCGTGGAATATATTCCCTAATAAAAAAAACGCCCGATTTAAAGCAGGCATTATTTAAATATATTATTTACTCATTTTTTTAAAACCAGTTAATTCATAAGGTCAGTAATAAGTATTGATTCCGTTTGAAGAAGATATTTTGTCAGAACTTAAACCTAATGCAAATATGATTTTATCATCTTCTTGTTTACCAACGAATGGGGTATCGGAAATACTTTGAGTTCCATTTTTTGCATTGGGTTTATAGTAGTTATCTGTCACAAATTTCAATGAATAATTATTCAATGATTTTTCCGAATCAGATAAATTTTCATGGTTTGGTAACGTGTTAAAATCTAAATCTTCTTTAAATTTTAAATCCAGTTGGTCAAAATATCCGCCGCTAGAATTATTAGCATTATAGTTCGAATTACGGTAGAACGAAAGAGCACTTGATCCTTCTTGTGAATATTCTCCTAGATTAACTTTTTCTTTACCAGAAATTACTGCGTTTTGTGCTAGATTCTTAAGGTGGTAATAATTAAAGTAAACAACCTGTGTTTGTTCCGTTTCAACCGCGATTTGAGTATTTTTGGTCAAATTTGATTCTGATGCAGAAGGGATATTTCTTAGAACATAATAATGTAATAACAATTTATCTGGGTTATCTGTTTTAGTAAATCACATTGGCTTAGAATTATCAATTTCGAACAATTTATTGTTGTAATTAGTTCGTGAAATGTTTAAATATTTATTAACTTTTTCATTATTTTCTTTAATATTTTTTTCATCGGTCGCTTTCGATGAAGGTAACACATTTTTATCTAATAGGTCACTTACTTTCGAAATTTGTGCTTCGGTGTTGTCTAGAGTATTTTTATACTCGCCTTTGTTTAATAATTCTCTTAAAGAAGCGCTTTCAAGAATGCTGAATCCACTAAGCAATGATGTTTGTGTGGTTGAATTCATAGTTAGTTCAGACATCGAATTAATATCCATCTTTTTAAATCCAGTTATTTTAAAAGTTTTGATTTTTCATTTGTCAATTCATGCAGAATCACTAGTTGATTTATCCAAAATCGCTTTATCGCTGTTTTTGTCCTCTAACAGAACGCTCAAATAAAGTGTTCCGTCTAAATCATTCGCATAAGAATGGTAATAAATATTGTGTGTTTGTTTTAACACATCAATTGGAGCACCTGTTTTAATATTTTTTAATATGAAAAGCTTATTTAATTGTCTTTGTTTATAGTCTTCAACTGGAGATTTTTCGTAGTCGTAACCAATTTCTAACTGATAAGGTCAATAATGGTTGTCGGCGGTAGATGTGTTTTTTAATTTAGGTTGAAAAAGAAATTGAGAACTTGAGTATGATGTTCTTGAGTCGTAGTATGAGGCATAAGCAAAGTCGCTAGCATAATAGTTTTCAAGTTTGTTATGTTCATTGAAACCTGAGCCTAATATGAAAGAATAACTTGCTATTAATTTTGTTGCAGACTTTTTAGCGTGATTGAAGTTTGCAAAAACTGCTGTTAATACAACACCTGCGGTAGCACAACTAAGCGCTATTGAACTACCAATTATAAATTTACGATTTTTTTTCATTTTACCTCACTTTATTTACTCATCGGTCTCGAAGTCTGGATACAATATTGACTCAATTTCTAAGACTAATTCATCTAAATTTAATTTCTTTTCCGCTGAAACTCAATGTGTATTTAAATATGAATTTAATAGTTTTTTTTCAATTAATGAGTCATGTTTTTTAATTAATGTTGAGCGATCTTTTTGATTTAATTTGTCTATTTTTGTGTATATTATGGAAATATCTCAAGGAAGTTTTTGGAGTCAAGATAACGTTTCAAAATCAATTTTTGTAATGCCGGTTCTTGAATCTATTAATAAAAATATATGTTTTGGATTTTTATCAAGAGTCAAATAGTCTTTAATACATTTCAACATATGCTCTTGCTTTGTTTTACTCATTTCGGCATATCCATAACCTGGTAAATCCACGATATATTTATCATTATTGTCGGCAAAAAAGTTTATTAATTGAGTTCGTCCTGGTTTTTTTGAAACAAAAGAAACTTTTTGGCCTGTTAAAGCATTCAGTAATGATGATTTACCAACATTTGAACGACCTCAAAAAACAACTTGGTTGTTGCCATTAGTGTTATGTCACGATTGTTTTTCGAGTGAACTTGTTATGAATCTTCACATAATTAATTACCTTCCTTTTCCAAAGCCTTAATATGTCTTATTAAAGTTGAGCTTATACCTATCATTTCATAATCAGGAATTATCAATATAGTTTCAAGCTCAGGATTTACAGTGTGATTTCCTGCGGCTATATCAAGTTCAGTTTGATAATCAGCATCGTTGCGGGCAGATCTTATTAGCAAATTAATTTTGTAACGTTTAGCAATATTTCCAATTAATTCATTTTTGTTGAAAATAACTTCGACACTTTCATTATTTTTAAAATAGTTTTTTACATATTCAAATCTCTCTAAAAGATTATCTATATTATTTTTATCGGGATTGTTCGAGACCACTAACAATAATTTGTCAACGAATTTTAAAGCTTTATTTACTACGGCTATGTGACCAGTATGAAGCGGGTCAAATGAACCTGCATAAATTGCTTTTGTTTTCATTAATTAAACAATTTTATTGCGTTTTTAGCTATTAGTAATTCTTCGTTTGTTCTGATTACATAAACTTTGACGGCGCTGTCAGGAGTAGAAATTAAAGCAAATTCACCAATTTTAGAAGTATTGATTGAATGGTCTAGTTTAATATTTGCAAAATTGATTTTATCAATTACGCTTTGACGTAGTTCTGGAGAGTTTTCGCCGACGCCGGCTGTAAATACTATTGCGTCTAATGAACCGACTTTATTAGCATAGTTTGCGATAAAGTCAACAATTTTTTGTACATATAAATCTCAGGTGAAAATAGCACGTGGATTTTTTTCTTCAATAGCTTTTTCAATATCGCGCATATCTGAAGAAATTCCTGAAACGCCTAATAAACCTGATTTTTTGTTTAAAGCAGATGTTACCTCATCAACACTTTGGTTTAAATGGTGGCATAAGAATTCTACAAGCGCAGGATCGACATCACCAGATCTAGTTCCCATCATAACACCAGCCAAAGGCGTAAGACCCATAGTTGTATCAAATGATTTTGAGTTTTTGATTGCACAAATACTTGCACCATTACCAATGTGCGCATTAATGATATTTACTGAATCTTTATTCAATATTTCACTCATTTTTTCGGTTATGAATTGGTGCGAAATTCCGTGGAAACCAAATCTACGAATGCCGAATTTTTCACTTCATTCATATGGGATTGGATAAATGGCGTTAACATCGGGAATTGTTGTGTGGAATGATGTATCAAATTCTGCAGCTAGTTTTGCGTGAGGCATTACATCTCTAAAAGCATTAATTGCTTGTAAAGCCCCTGGGTTATGCAATGGTGCATAATCAGTACATTTTTCAATAACTGAAACAACTTCATCAGTAATTTCAGCTGTTTTTGAGAAAAATGTTCCTCCGTGAACAACTCTGAATCCTATAATTTCAATCTCTTTAATATCTTCGATTAATTTTGCTTCCGACATTAAAGATAGTATATTTTGCGCCGCAACTGTGTGGTTAGGCATATCGACATTTTTAATAAATTTATCAGTGTCGGTTTTGATTGTTATTATACCTTGTTGCAAGGTAATTCTTTCAGCAAGTCCACTTGCAACCACTTTTAATGAATCTTTTTCAAGTAATTGAAGTTTTATTGAGCTTGATCCTGCATTAATTACTAAAACTTTGTTTTGCATATTATTTTTCTCCTTCGCTTTGAATCATTGTAATTAAAACTGTGTTAACAACATCATTAACTTTAGCTCCTCTTGATAAGTCGTTAACTGGTTTTTTAGTACCAACAATAATAGGGCCAATAGCCCCGTAGCCAGCTAAACGTTGTACTAATTTATAACCAATATTTCCTGCTTCAAGATTTGGGAAGATTAGTGTATTCGCTGGTTCGTTAAAAGAGTCCAAAGTATATTTAGATTTTCTAACCCCCATATCTAAAGCAGCATCAAGTTGGATTTCACCAATTGCCGGTGTGCCTTGGTATTTATTATTGAAGTCTATTGTTGCGTTGTGAACCATTTCTGTTTCTGGTGTTTTTGCACTGTAGTTTGTAGAAAAACTTAAAAACGCAACTTTAGGGTCGATGCTAAAACTTTTAACAAAATTGGCGGCATTAATACCAATATCTGTTAGTCCTGCTTGATCGGGTTTTGGGTTTACTGAGATATCGCTAAAGAACAATGTTTGTTCTTCTTTGTGCATTACCATAACTGAACTTATAGTCTTAATTCCTTTAGCAGTACCGATTACTTTAAAAGCTGCTCTTAGCATGTCTGCGGTTGAATAAATTAAACCGCCAACAACACCATCAACCTCTCCAAGTTGCAACATCATCATTGCATAAAAAGGTCTTTGTGACATTGCTTTTTGACAAACTTCTAATGTGTCTTTATTCTCTTTGCTCTTAGCATCAGCAGCTGCTTGACGTTGTTTAAACATTTCGTTAGCTAAATGTTGTTGTTTTGCTAAGTCTGAATTAATGTTTATTACTTGTGCTTTAGTGTTTATATTAATGTCTTTTTCGACTAATAAAACAACTTCTAAATTTGAGTATTGTTCTAAAATTTGAGCTGCTTCTTGAGCTCTAATATCATCACCATCAACGATGATGATTCTTTTTTTATTCTTAATTTTTTCAATGTTGTGTTGAATTAAAGATGTAAATTTCATTTCTCTCCTTATATAAATATTTCTTTATTTTACCTTAAAACTAATATTTAATATAAATAATTAAATACAAATATTAATTCATATGACTAATATAAGTTATTATTTATACAATTATGGAATAATTGCCATTAATGCTGTTTGTGCACATGATTCGTTACAACTACAAAAAACTCGAATCTGAGTGATTCGAGTGTATTTTAAAGATTACTATTAAATGTTGTGATTATTTTTTAAAGCGTTTAATAAGTTTTGGAATAGACAAATTACTGTCAACGGTCCAACACCGCCCGGGGTAGGTGCTAGCGCTGATATATGTTCAGCTAAACCTTCTTGGTTAACATCTCCACAAAGAACTCTTTTATTATCTTTTTCGATTCAAGTAGTACCAACATCAATAACAACAGCACCCTCTTTAATATGTTTTTTGCAAATCAAGTTTGGCACCCCAGTCGCAACGACCAAGATATCAGCATTCTCAACTCCTTTAATTCCAGATTCACGGTTGTGAGTTGAAACGGCAGCGTTTCTGTTTTTAAATAATGCTGCTGTTGGTTTTCCGACTAAATTGCTTCTACCAATAACGGCAACTCTTTTGTCTGAGACTTCGATATTATAGTAATCTATTAATGTCATTATTGCTTGAGCGGTGGCTGGTGTAAAACTAAAATCATCAGTTTTGTTATAAAAGTTAAATGTGTTTCTAGTGCTTAGACCATCAACATCCTTTTCTCATCTTACAGCATCCAATATTGGTTGTGTGTAAGTACTCAATGATTCAGGCAATGGTAACTGTACAATAACTCCGTCTGCCTCATCGTTTATGTCATCTAGTTTTTTTAATAACGATTTATATCTGATCTTGTCAGGAAATCTATAAACTCTTGCATCGACGCCCAACTCTTGAGCTTTAGCTATTTTTTTCTCAATATATTTATCAGATGATGGATTTTCACCAACCTGGATTATTGCTAAAATTGGCTTTCTTTGTATTTGTTTGGTTATTTTTTCGAATTCATTTTTTAATTCTGCAGCCCTTTGTTCTGCTACGATTTTTCCGTCTAAGATTTTCATTTTAATTCCTCTCTATATTGCTCAATTTCTTTATTGAATTTAGCAAGTTTGTCTCTTTCCTCTTGAATTTTATTGGCAGGTGCTTTGGCAACGAAATTAGCATTATTTAACATTTGACTAGCTCGTTTTATTTCGCTTTCTAAAACGAGTATTTTTTGTTTAAGTTCACTAATATATATTTGTTTTCTTTCTTCACTTTCCTCAATATTGACGATTAAATCTCCGTCGACAAAAACAGTGTCTTTATTTTCTTTAATTGTGGCATTGGCAAGTTTATATATAGAATCTATAATGAATGAATTTTTGACAAAATTTATATCATATTTGATAGTTTCTTTTTTACTAATTCCGTTGTCTTCTCTGTATTTACGCAAAATTGAAACTGTTTTAATAATTAAATCTACTTCATTAACCATATTAGATTTTGAAAGTTTAAGACTTAGAGGCTCAGATTCCAAAATTTCCTCATTATAAAGAGTTTTATATAAGTAATCAGTTATAAATGGAAGTAGTGGGTGAAGGATTATCAACATTTTTTTAAAGTTGGCAAGAGCTGCTTTTTTATTAGGCATAATTTTAAGCATTTCAACATATCATGAAGAGAAATCATTGTAAATAAATTTGTTAAGTTCATAGCCTATAATTGTTAATTCATATTTTTCAAAAGCGTTATCAATTGTTTTATTTAATTTAACAAGTTTGTTATTAATTCAATGGTCTGCTTGTGATGGTTTTTTGTTATTATCTTCGGGCAGGTTTTGAATATATCTTGCTATATTTCAGATTTTGTTACATAATCCTCATGCGGATTTAATTTTTTCTGTTGAGTATCTAATGTCCAATCCCGGTGTTGTATTAGTTGTTAAAAATCATCTTAAAGCATCAGCTCCATATTCTTCAACTACTTCCATTGGGTCAATACCATTGCCTAGCGATTTGGACATTTTACGTCCTTGTTCGTCTCTAACCAAACCTGTTAATAGTAAATGCTCAAAAGGTTTATTGTTTTTGAATGCTAATGAGAAAAAGTACATTCTAGCAACTCAGAAGAAAATTATGTCATAGCCGGTAACCAATAGGGAAGTTGGAAAGTAGCGATTTAGCATATTCTCTGATTTTTTAAGCGGTCATCCAAGAAATGAAAATGGTGCAAGTCCAGAAGAGAATCAAGTATCGAGAACATCACTGTCCTGTACTCAGCCTTCGCCAGGACATGATTCTTGAACTTTTATATTTTCACCATTGTATCATGCTGGAATACGGTGCCCTCATCAAAGTTGCCGTGAAATGGTTCAGTCATAAGCGTTTTCCATTCATGTTTTTAAAGTATCTTTAAAACGTTTTGGGAAAAATTTAACAGAATCACATTTTTTTAAATGACTCAAAATTAATTTATTCAATTCTTCCATTTTAACAAATCATTGTGGCATAACCAATATTTCAACAGGTTCGCCGCTTCGTTCAGAGTAGCCAACGTTAGAAGTTGTTTTTTCAATCTTGACAATTAGGTCGTTATCAATTAAATATTGTTCAATTTTTTTACGAGCTTCAAAACGTTCAAGACCGTGAAAAATTGAGTCAGGAGCATTTATGAAACCGTCTTGATTAATCGTTTCAATAACATCTAAATCATGTTTTTTAATAATATCAATATCAACTTCAGCATGTGCAGATAATTTCATTAATCCGCTACCAAATTCAATTTCTGTATACTCATCTGCAATGAAAGGAATAATTTTTTTAGTTAATGGGTGGATTATTTCAATGTTTTTTAATTTGTTGTAACGTTTATCATTTGGGTTGTAAATAATCGCTACATCCGAAAGCATAGTTTCGGGTCTTACTGTGGCGATAGTTAAAAATTCATTTGAATTTGCAATTGGGTATTTGATATATAACATGTTTTGCTCAGTGGCTTTAGGCAGCACCTCAATGTTTGATAAAGCTGTTTTTAATTTAGGGTCTCAATTAATGGCTTTTGTGCCTCTGTAAATCAAACCTCTTTTGTAAAAATCTATAAAAGCTTTGTTAACGGCTTTGTTTGATTCTTTATCTAAAGTGAAACGTTCACGCTTATAATCAAGTCCTAATCCCAATGTTTCTCATTGTTTTCTAATTGAATCTGAGTATTTGTGTTTTCAGTCTCAAATTTTATTTACAAATTCATCTCGTCCAAAATCGTGTCTAGATTTTCCGGTTAATTTGTAAATATTACTTTCAACTTTACTTTGAGTAGCAATACCAGCATGATCCATTCCTGCAACATAAAAAACATCATAACCTTTCAGTTTCTTATATCTGATTATCGTGTCTTGAAGCGCTGTATTTAGCGCGTGCCCAATGTGCAATTTACCCGTGACATTCGGCGGAGGTAAAATTATAGTGAAAGGTCTTTTAGTTAAATCATGTTTGCTAAAAAAACCTTTCTGTTTTCATTTTTTTGAAATTTTTGATTCAAATTTATTCGGTTCATAAATCTTATTTAGTTTCATAATTCCACCTTCATTGTTAATATGTATAATTAATATATATTATTATATCAAAATAAGGGCTTTGTGCCCTTATATTGAGTTAAAATTTAGTTTTTTAAATATGGATTAAAATTATAAGTTTTTATGTGTTGTTTTTCCAAATTACGTGTTTTATAGTTGTGTTAGTATTTTGTCTAATTAGTAGGCATCTTCATTTTCTGTTAAATTAATTTCAAATGATGAGACATCTAGATTTTCATTATAAATCATGAATTCCTTGGTTATATTTTGTGTATCTATATCGATTTTGTTTAAATTTGTGGTATCTAAATTTACAATCATCGTGTCTGTTGAATCGGTATATGATTCTAAATCATTGATAGTTGTTAAATCTTGCTCTTGAGTTTCAATCATTGGTTGAATTTGATGTAATTCATCAGCTGATAATCGCTTAATTATTGAATTAGGAGCAACAATAAAATGGTCGTTGCTAAACTCGAATAAATCGCTAAAAGCATAATTTTCTATATCTTCTTTAGTTTGCTTTTTAAATGGAATATTATCTAATCAGCGTCTGAAAACAGGGTGAAGTGGTTGTTTGAATAAGTCTTTGGTTTTACCATATTCAATTAATTTATTGTCGTAGAAGACAAAAAGATTTTCAAAATCATTATCCAAAATTAAATCTCTGTTATTGGTAATAAATGTGTAAGTAATGCCAGATTTCGCGCAGAATTCTTTATTTATTCTTAAAAATTCGTTTTTCAAACGATAATCACTGTTTGTAATATCGTCAGCGATAAATAGAGTTGTTGCTCCATTCATAAGTTCAGATAAAAGACCCATTTTTAGGCGAGAAATTGGCGAAATGTTTGTTATAGGTTTGGTTAAACTTGCAGTTGAAAAAGAAACAGAGTTTAGAATTTCAATTAATCTGGCAAATAAATCGATATGTTTAATATTTTTAACCGATAAATCAAACTTATCAAAAATTAAATAACGAATTAATTCTAAATAATCAAACATGAAATTGATTGAAGAGTAAATTTTGTTTAAGTTATAAGTTGATTCGCGAATTTGATGCAATGCATCAATTTCAAATTTGTTGTTTTTGTTTGTTTTTTCAATATATTCGTCAAATTTAATAGTTCATTGTGTGTTAATGTATAAAAGATTTTGATGGATCTTAATTACTTGGTTACAGTTGTTATTTAACATAGTGTTATTTAAAATTGTATTTTTATATTCGCTACGATCAATTTCTTTTTTTCATTCTATTTTTGCTGAACTCAAGTCAATTTCAGTCTTTAAATAATTAATTTCTTCGTCAAAATTTTCAATACCAAAGACATTCATTTTTTTGTGTTTAACTCGTCTTTTTTTATTTTGAAGTGATTTTATTTCCTCGTGGTACATTGATTCATTGCTTAAACTTGTTTCTACGTACTGGTTCAAATCTAAATAGAATTCTTTTTTAATTATGCTGTTTATTTTTTTTGTTGAAAATTTATGTTGACTGATTGTTGTATTAGATAAGTTATTTGCAATAAAAAGTGACATTCTCGAGTCTAAATAAGTCTTTAATTCATCAAAATTAGATTCAGTTAAATATTTAATTCCTCTTTTGTTGTTTTTTAAGGTTTTGATAATATATTTTTTAACAGCTATTTGTTTCGCTAAATATCGATATTGTTGAGAGTTTTTTTGAAAATATAGCACCTTATTTCTTTGCAATTTAATTGCTTTCTTATATCAGGAAATAATGTTTTTTATTCTTTTTTGCGCAGTTTTGTATACTTCTGATCTGGTTTTTTTAAGTATAGATATTTCATTTTTGATATCGTTCAGAAATAATGTTCTTTTAACCATTTCTCTTGAAGTTTTATGCATTTTTCTCAGTAGTTCGAATCTTTTAATTAATGATTCTAAATGTGCCCTTCCCAAGTAATCATTGCTGCTGTAATACATATCAATAACTTCTTTGCAAGTGTGGTAAATTTCTCGATAAACATCTAGGAAGTTACCGATAGTTTGGTCAATAAAGTGTTCAAAAATGTCGTTATGCTTATATGAACTTCCTAATGCTTCAGAAATATTATTATCTTTAATTTGATTCATTGTTTCTTTTAATAAAAATTCATGTTCACGTTTAAAATTACTAATCTCAGATGCAATCGTGTTAATTTTAGTTTTAATTGTATTCAACAAAATATTTCTTATTTCATATTCTTTTACGCTCATAACAGATCTAAGGAGGTCTAATCTTGAATTAGTTATTTGATAGTTTTCTTTAATCCGTTGATATTCATGAACAATAGGGATCGAATTGGAATCCAATCTTAATGAATCAAGATTAAAAAAGGAAATATTATTTAAAATTTCTTTATTGTTTCAAACCTCTGTGGGTATTGAATGGTTATTATAAATTTTTAAAGTTTTAATATTTTTGTTAGTCATCAATATTCTGACAAATCCTTTACCAAACAGTTTTGATTCATGATCCAAAACTAAAAAAGCATTAGAAGAATTTTTGTCTAATGCAATCAACGGGATGTCAGTAAAGTTGTCTTTTGTTCTATTAGGTTTAAAATGTAATTCGAGTGTAAATATTTTTTTTGATTGCTCCATAATATATATATTTTATCTCAATAATTTAATATGGATACTATTTATAAAATTATGAATCAAAAAAATAATGGATTTTATTATGTTTTTTGATGAATTGATTGATTTTTCTATAATTTTGGTAAAACAAAAAATGGCATTAGCCATTTTCGTTGATTAGTAATTAAAGTTATTTGAATGTTAGACTAATTCAATAATAGCCATAGGGGCTGAGTCACCTTGACGAGAAACTAATTTGTAAATACGTGTGTATCCACCATTTCTTTCTGCGTATTTAGGTGCGATTGTGTCGAATAAGTGTTTTAGGACGTCTTTGCTACCTTCTACTAAGGTTGGACGTAGGAATGAGGCAACAGCACGACGGTTTGCAAGAGTTGGGTTTTTAGCTTTTGTGATCATTTTTTCTGCGTGACGACGCAATTCTTTTGCACGTGTTAAAGTTGTTGTAATACGACCGTGTTTGAATAATTCACTCACAAGTGTACGCATTACACCTTTTCTTCATTTAGTATCACGGCTGTAAATTTGTTTTGGATTAGCCATTATTCTTCTCCTTTAGTTAATTCATAATCGAATTCTTGTAGTTTTGAAATAATTTCTTCAAGAGATTTTTTACCCAAGTTTTTAGTATTTTCAAGTTCTTCGTATGTCATAGCAGCAATTTGTGATAATGATGTTTTTCCAATTTTTCTTAGTGCGTTTAGTGAACGAACAGAAAGGTTTAATTGAGAAATATCTAAATCATTTTCTTCTTTTTCAACTTCTTTTTCAACTTCTTCTTTTTTAAAAATAGAATCAATAACCATATCTTCAACTTTGCCAATAACACTAAAGTGAGCAACTAAAATTTCACAAGCTTGTTTTAAAGCTTCTTTAGCGCCGACGGTACCGTCGGTTGTTATATTAAATTCTAGTCTTTCTTCAATGTTGTTTGAAGCTGAGTTTAATTCACTAACTTTATAGTTAACATTTTCAATTGGACTAAAGTTTGAGTCGGTAGCAATTAAGATACCTTTTTTAATATTTGATTGAATTTGACTTAAAAAATTTACAGATGAAATAAGCTTTTTATTTTCTTCGCTTGAAGTATAGCCACGTCCAGCACGTAGATACATTTCTAAGTGCAGACTTCCTTTGGCACTAATTGTAGCTAAGTCAACTGATTTTGAGGTAATTTCAATATTTGAATTAACAACTTCAAGATTTCTTGAGGTTACTAAACCCGGTTTATCAGCATTTAATACAACTTTGATAACTTCGTCATCACTTACTAAATCTGGGTCATATTGGAATTTAACTTTACGTAAATTCATTATTAATGATGTAACATCTTCAACTACACCTTGCATAACTTCAAATTCATGCTCAACACCTTCAATCTTAACTGCACATAATGCTAATGAAGTTATGTTTGATAACAGAACTCTTCTTAAAGCAACTGCAACAGTTTGACCAAAACCTCTTTCAAGTGGTTGAATTGCAAAAGTCGTTGTGTTAACTTCTTTTGCGTTTGAATTGATGGTCTCGACTTGTGTGTAGTCTAATTTTGCCATTTTTTCCATATTTACTCCTTCTTGATATTATTTCTATCTCATTTTTTCACGTTTAAGAACACGTTTAGGAGGTCTTGTACCGTTGTGCGGTACAGGTGTAACATCCTTGATTTCTGTGACAGTTATTCCTGATACTTCAATTTGTTTACGAGCAGCATCTTTACCAGCTCCTAAACCTTTTAATTCAACTCTAACAGTTTTCATACCACGTTCTTTAGCTAATTCTGTAGCAGCTTGAGCTGCTAAACCAGCTGCATAAGGTGTTTTTTTCTTAGAACCTTTGTAGCCGATTGCACCAGAAGAAGATCATGCAACTACGTTACCTTGCTCATCAGCAAAAGTAACAATTGTGTTTTGGTTAGTTGAGTGGATGTGTGCAACACCGCTAACAACTAATCTTTTTTTAGTTTTTTTAGTAGTTTTTGTAGCCATTATAATCTCCTATTATTTCTTCTTACCAGCAACAGTTTTTCTAGGACCTTTACGTGTACGAGCATTACTTTTTGTAGATTGCCCTCTAACTGGAAGTCCTTTTCTGTGTCTCATTCCACGGTAGCATTTGATTTCCATTAAACGTTTGATGTTCAATGAAACTTCACGGTGTAAATCACCTTCAGTTTGGTATCCTCTTGCTACTTCACGGATTGCTGATAGTTGTTCTTCTGATAAATCTTTAACTCTTACGTTTTCATCGATATTTGCTTTTGCACAAATTTCTTTTGCTCTTGTTGGGCCAATTCCAAAAATGTATGTTAATGAAACAACAACACGTTTGTTATTTGGTATTTCAATGTTTAAAATTCTAGCCATTTAATTTCCTATCCTTGTCTTTGTTTGTGTTTTGGTAGGGCACAGATTATTCTGATAATGCCTCTACGTTTAATAACACGACAATCCTTACACATTTTTTTAACACTAGCTCTAACTTTCATTTTGTCTCCTTATCTGTGACGGTAGATAATTCTGCCCAAGTTTAAGTTATATGGGCTGATTTCTACGTCTACTGAATCGCCAGGCAAGATACGAATATGGTTAACACGCATCTTTCCTGAAATATGAGCTTTAATTACTAAACCGTTTTCAAGTTCAACCTCATACTCGTCGGTAGAGAAGGCTTGCTTTACAACGGCTTTAAATTTAATAGCATCTTTTGCCATTTAAATTCCTTTCGTCAATATAACACCCTTGCCATCCTTAATTAGGACTGTGTGCTCATAGTGTGCATTGTTTAAACCGCTAGCGCTAACAACGGTTCATCCATCACTTTTAATTTTTATACGAGCATTTTTTTGCATAATCATTGGTTCAATACAAATGACCATTCCATCAACTAATTTAGGACCTGTCCCTGGTTTTCCGTCATTGTGGACGTTAGGGTCTTCATGAACATCTCGACCGATGCCATGACCGCAATAATCCGATGGGGTATAAAGTTTGTTTTTTTTGATTACTTGACCAATAGCGTAACTAATATCTCCGATTCTGGCGCCCGGCTTAATAGCGTCAACACCTGCTTGGAAAGCTAATTTAGCTACTTTAATTAATTTTTGGTCAGTGGGAGTGATTTTGCCCACGCCTTTTGTGAAAGCACTATCACTGTTCATTCCGTTATAGGTGCAACCCATGTCGCAAGAGATTAAATCACCATCTTTTAACACATAGTCGCTAGGAATGCCATGGATCAATTCTTCGTTTACTGAGATGCACATTGTATTGGGGAAACCATACAATCCTAGGAAGGCAGGTCTAGCACCTCGTTTTATTGTTTCATTAAAAGCGATTGAATCCAGTTCTTTTAATGAGACCCCTGGTCTTATGGCGTCATAAACAACCTGTTTGACTTCAGCCAGGATTTGACAACATTTTGTTATATCTTCAATTTGCTTTTGCGTTTTGATTAGTATCATGTTGCTCTTCCTTAATTAGTTATTAACAAATAACTTTTTAAATTTTAACATAAATATATATATTTAGTAATAAATATTTTATTTTATTACATTATATAATTCTTCCTTTTACCTATTTTATTGGTTTAAATTAAGCGTATTAATAATAAAAAAAGACCTATTTTTGGAGTCTTTTTATAATATTATTTGCGATATCATCAGCGTTTCCGGATGCGTCGAAATCAATCATTTTTCCACTGGTTTCGTAAAAATCTAGTAGTGGTTTTGTTTCGTCATGATAGACTTTTTGTCTAACTTTAATTGCATCAATTGCGTCATCAGAACGAGTAATTAATAAACTTTGACATTTTTCACATCTATCACCAAGTTTCGATGGCATGTATTCAACGTGGTAACCCGTGTTGCATGTAGGACAAAATCTACGTCCTGATAATCTCTTTAGAATTAATTCTTCAGGTGCATATAGTGAAATAACAACATATTCAAAACCTTTGATAGTGTCTAAAAATTGTCCTTGGTGTAAGGTTCTAGGGTAGCCATCAAGAATTACTGTTTTGTTTTCTTTTTGTAGTTGAGTTAATTTATTTTTAACGATTTCATTTGTTATTTCATCAGGAACGTATTTACCTGATTTTACAATTTCAGATACTTTTAAACCTAGTTCACTTTTTTTAGTAATTTCTTCACGAAATATGCTGCCAGTTGATAAGTGAATAAATCCGTATTGTTTTGCGATTACGGAAGCAACTGTTCCTTTTCCCACACCAGGAGGGCCCATAAAGACCATGTTTAATTTTGCGTTTTTGCCGTCTATCATAATAATCCATCTCCGTTTGCTTTAATGTTTTTAGATTTTTTATCAGGACCGTGTTCACCGTAAGTATTTTCGTAGGCGATTTGGTCACTAATTTTACGTGATAATTGTTTTTGTTTTGCAAGATGTGTTGTTTTTAATCTTGCTTTAAATTGTCCAATGGTTTCTAATGCTACTGATACTAAAATCATAATACTTGTACCGCCGAATGAAATAATCGGGGGTCAATTAATTAGCAGTATTTGAAGATATTGAAATGAAGCTAATAAAACCAAATAAAATGCACTAAATGTCGAAAGTCTTAAAACTGTTGAAAATAAATAATCTTCGGTTTCCTCGCCTGGTTGTATACCAGGTATAAAAGTTGAATTTTTAGCAAAATCTTCACTGATTTTATCAATTTTTGATTGTTGTATTCCCATTAAATAACTGAAGAAAAAGGTAATTACAACTAATAATGATAGTCCAAGTGGAGATGTAAATTTTAAGTATTCTTCTATTCATGCCTTACCTGCATTACCGGTTGGCAAAATACGAGCAATCATAATTGGAAATGAAATTACCATTGTAGAGAAAATAATTGGCATAATACCACCAGGATTTAATTTGATTGGTAATTTTCCCATTTCTTTCACATTGCGCGAACGACCAGCACCTGTTTGTTGAATTGGAATATGACGTTCCGAGTTATAAATTAACCCTACAACGAATAAAGTTAAAGCAAATATAAATAAGTATCCTAAAAAGTTTAGTGCTCCAACAAATAATGATGAAGAAGAGCCAGTACCTACAAAGTAGTTAACAGCTTGTTTAAATTGGTTGGGTAATGCGAAAGCCATACCTGTAAAAATAATCAATGAAGTACCGTTGCCAATACCCTTATCTGTAATTTGTTCGGCAATAAATAATGAAAACAATGAGCCACCGATTAAGATCATGGGCACAATAAAGTATGTTGTGACGTTTAATGAACCCGAACCATATGCAGGAATAATTTCAATAAATGGATTGTCTCCCGAACCTAGGGATTTCGATAGTAATATTGCTTGTGGAAAGGCTATAAATAGAGTCAAGATTCTTGTCATGACATTTAGCTTCCTACGACCATGTGGACCTGATTGACTTAATTTTTGAATGGAAGGGAATAAACGTGTCTGTAACAGTGACATAATTAATGAAGCGTTAATAAACGGACTAATACCGAGCGCAACTAATGAAAAGTTTTTTAGTCCACCACCACCGATTAGGTTTAATGTATTAAAAAACGTATCTTGATTTAGAACATCCTGTGTTTTAATTTTTACAAACGGTGCTCCAATTGTAGTCATAATGACATAAATTGCTAAAAAACTTAGTGTAAATAAAAGTTTTTTTGTTACATCTTTATTCTCTCAAAAGTTTTTTGACCAATGAGACAGTCGATATCAAAGTTTGGAAATGTTATAACCGAGGTTTCCGAAAAATCTTTTCATATAGTCCTTTCGCACTGAATTTATAAATAATATTTATCATTATACTAAATAATAATAATTTTCGTCCATTTTTTGACTTTGTTTTTTTTCAATTTAAAAATAGAAAATATAGCTAGCTAAGTTTAAGGAGTTTTAATGCCCGCGAAATAATATTTTGAATATTAAAACCATTCATTTCATAAACTGTTTTAGCATCTGCTGAGGCACCAAAACTATTGGCTAAAACAACATCAAAATCATTGTATTGGGCAAATTTATATCACATACAATCATTTGATGCTTCGATTGCCAGAACTGGATACTTATCAATATCTAATTTCCGGATTATTTCTCTTTCTTCAGTTAGTTCTTGAAGAAGTGGTACTGAAAAAACTCTGACATTTATACCTAAATCACTATTTAATTTTTCAGCAGTCTTGTTTGCCAACATAACTTCAGATCCAGAAGCTAGTAATGTTAAAAAGTGTTTTGATTGACCTTGGAAAGCATTGATTAACCTTACACAATTGGTTGTATTTAATGTATTAATATCACTGTTAAATGATTCTAAATTTTGACGAGATGTTATGATGCTGATTTGATGGTCATTTTGGTTCATGGCGTAATTAAAAGCTCAAGTTATTTCATTTTCATCACAAGGTCTTAAAACT
Organism: Mycoplasma zalophidermidis; assembly: GCF_024742155.1. Lineage (NCBI taxonomy): Bacteria > Bacillati > Mycoplasmatota > Mollicutes > Mycoplasmatales > Mycoplasmataceae > Mycoplasma > Mycoplasma zalophidermidis. The sequence goes on from NZ_JANSFS010000003.1 coordinate 34,195, forward strand.
TTCATATTAGGTATTGCTCTTAGCATCGTGAGTTGCTCAATTGGTTGGTGGGAAGGACCGTCAGAACCTATTGCGTAAGAATCGTGAGAGTAAATATTTATTGCTGGTAATTTCATTAACGAAGCCATTCTTAAAGCCCCTTTTGCGTAATCACTAAAAGCTAGAAAGGTAGAAGCAAATGTTTTAAGGTTTGTTGTTAAATTTATACCGTTATTTATAGCGGTCATTGCATGTTCGCGAATTCCATATCTTAAATTATGGCCGCCATGTGTGAAGTCTTTCTTAAATCCTACATTTGTTGAAGAGGTTAAATCTGCAGAACCTCCAATATAACTTCAATAATTTTGTTCAATAAAGTTCAAAATTTGCTTTGTGTATTCGCGTGTTGATAAATTGGATTTTGTGTAATTTATTTTGCTGAAATCGTATTGAATTTTATTCTTCAGTAATTTGTCTAATTCGATTGATAATTTGGGATATTTAGTATTATAGTTTTCAAACATTTTGATTCAATTTTTGTATCTTAGATTTTTGTTATTTCAAAACGATTGTGCATATTCGTAATTTGAAATATTATATTTGAATGGTTCAGTAAAATTAAGTTTCAATTTGTTTTTAATTTCAATTGTTGTTTGCTCATCGAATACACCCGAGTGTCCTTTAACAGTACCTTCATTCGGTGTGTGTTGGGCAATTTTTGTGTGAATTTGAATATATATTGGGCCATTTATTTTTTTGATTTTATTAAATATGTTGTCAATATTTTCAGTATTTGAGTCAATTTTAAAAACATTAAAATTCATGGCTTCAAAATATTTCATTAAATCAGTATTATTAACGATTTTTACTTCTGAATCAAGCTGAATCTTGTTGAAATCATGAATTACAACGAATTTGTTTAATTGTAAAGTACCTGCTAACTGAATAGCTTCGTGAGCAATCCCTTCTTGTAAACAACCATCACCATGAAGAACATATACTGAGTGGTCGAATAGATTAAAATCCGGCTTATTGAACTTATTTGCAAGAAAATCTCTAGCAATTGCCATACCAACACCCATTGCGATACCCTGCCCAAGAGAACCAGTTGATGCATCAATGTATTCAAATGCATCAGTCTCAGGGTGAGCCGTTGTTTTTGAATTTAAATTTCTATAATTTTTCATATCCTCAAGAGTTAATAAACCCATAAAGTGCATGATTGTGTAAATTGACACAGATCCGTGACCTGCCGAAAGTAAAAATTTATCTCTATTTACTCACTTGGGGTTTAGGTTAGTAATGTTTAAATGCTTGGTAAATAGCGTTTCTGTTATTTCGGCTGCACCAAGCGCCATTCCAGAATGCCCTCCTTTTGCTTTGTTAATAGTGTCCAAAGCCAATCCCTGCATTGCTGAAACTAGTAATTTATCCTTATTCATATGACCACCTTTAATATTTATATTTTAGAGTATAAATTTTAGCATTTAATACAATAAACTGGTATTTATTATTAAATATTAATCTGTTAAATCGAAAACCAAAGTTACTCAGATAATAATTTAACTATATTTAGAAATGTCGCAAATAGGATATTAATGTAAGATATTAATTATTAAAAAACTAATATTTTATATATAAGTTTAAATATTATATGGTTGTAGGTTATAATAAACTATTATGATTAAAGTTAAAGATTTAGTATTTAAATACCCTGACGCTAACCGCAATGCAATTGACGGTATTAGTTTTGAAATTCCTGACGGTAAATACGTTGCCATTTTAGGTCATAATGGTTCCGGTAAATCTACATTTTCAAAATTGTTGGTAGCACTTTATAAACCTGCTGGTGGTTCAATTGAAATAAATGGTGTAGTTATTAGTGCACAAACACTTCGCGAAATAAGAAAACAAATAGGAATTATTTTTCAAAATCCAGATAATCAATTTGTTGGTGCTTCTGTTGAAGATGACATTGCATTTGGTTTGGAAAACAAATGCTTAAAACGTGAGGAAATGAAGCCAATTATTGATGAATTAGCTAATAGAGTTGGTATGAAAAATTATTTAACTCGCGAACCGCATCTACTTTCTGGTGGGCAAAAACAAAGAGTTGCGATTGCCTCAGTTTTAGCCTTAGATCCTAATGTGATAATTTTTGACGAAGTTACATCAATGCTGGACCCGGTCGGTAAAAATCAAGTTTTAAATATTATTCGTGAAATTCAGTCAAAAAGAGAAAAAACACTTATTTCAATTACTCACGATATGGACGAAGCTATTATGGCTGACTATTGTTTAGTATTCTCCCAAGGTAAAATAATTGCTCAAGGCGCTCCAAAGGATATATTAAATAATAAAGAAATAGTCGAAACTGCCAAAATTGACTCACCTTTTATTTATAAATTAAGCGACAAAATTAAGGGTGTAGAACCAACATACAATGAATATGAACTATTGGAGCAACTATGCAAATTAAAATAACTAAATTAAGCCACATTTATAGTCGTGGAACAAGAATGGAATTTACAGCTCTTCGAGATATTAACTTTAATTTAAAGCAAGGCGAATTTGTTGGTGTTATTGGTCAAACAGGCTGTGGTAAGTCAACATTTGTTGAACATTTAAATGGTTTACTTTTGCCTTCAAAAGGCGAAATAGAGTGGAATTTTTCTAATTTTAAAAAAGACAAAAAAACTGGACAAATAATACATTTTCAAGACGATTTCAAATTGAGGGCTTCTTGACTTAAACTAGTAAATCATAAGAATGGTCAAAAATCAATCAAATTAATCTCGAAAAACTTAAGAAAAGTTAAAAGAGCAAAAGACATTCGTAGAAGAGTAGCAATCGCATTTCAATTTGCTGAATACCAGCTTTTCGAAGAAACAATTGAAAAAGACATTATGTTTGGCCCTTTGTCATTTGGTGTAGATAAAGAAGAAGCCAAAATGCGAGCTAAAAAATATTTGAATCTTTGCGGACTTGATGATTCTTATCTTCAAAAGTCGCCATTTGGTTTATCAGGCGGTCAAAAACGTAGAGTTGCTTTGGCGGGTATTTTAGCAATTGAACCTGATATTATTGTTGCTGACGAACCAACCGCTGGTTTAGATCCGGTTGGTGTTGAAGAAATTCTATCAATTTTTACCAGATTACATAAAATGGGCAAAACAATAGTCATTGTTACACATGATTTGGATAATGTGTTGGAAGTAACCGAAAGAGTTGTGATGATGAAAAAAGGTACCATTATAAAAGACGGTCCAACTTATGACGTGCTAAAAGATACTGAGTTTTTATTAAAAAATAACATGCAACCACCAAAATTATTAGCTTTTATTTCTAAATTAGAATCACTGGGCTGAAATGTACCAAAAACAAAATCTATTGATGAGTTAGCAAATTTCATCAGTAAAAAAATTAATAAAGGAGGTCAATAATGTCTGCTACATCTCCAGTTGGATCATATGTTTATGATGATACGTTTGTTCATCGTCTTGATCCAAGAATTAAGTTAATTTGTAATATAGTTTACATTGTTTTAACGTTTATATCATTTCATTTTATAACGTTAGCTATTTTATTAGTGCCACTATTAATTGTTTATTTGATAGGTACAAAAAATTTAAAAGGTATATTCTCATTACTAAAAATGCCTTTAATAATTGGCGTAATAATACTATTTGTGAATGTGTATACAATGAAAATTAATGACCAAACCAGAGATATCTATCATGTGTATTTTTTTATAGGAACTTCCCAAACTTTTGCATTCAGTTATGGTGTAGTTGCTCGGACATTATCCTTGATATTTAGGATTTATATTATGATAATGGTTACTACTTTATTTGTGACAACAACTAAGCCAATACTTTTAACGAAAGCACTCGAAGATCTACTGATTCCGTTAAAATTACTATTCATCCCCACACACATTATTGCTATGGTTATTTCTATTGCTTTACGCTTCATCCCAACCTTGATGATTGAAGCCAAAAGAATTATGAAAGCACAGGCTAGCCGCGGTGTTGATTTCGCAAACGGAAAAATTAAAGATAAGGCAAAAGCTTTTACAACATTAATTATTCCTTTGTTTTCTACATCATTCGCTAAAGCTGAAGATCTTTCTAACGCCATGGAAACTAGAGGCTATGATCCTTACGGAAAAAGGACTCGTTACCGTCTACTTATTCCCACATGACGTGATGTGATTGTTTTTATCATTATGGCTGGATTAGTTGTATTGTGTGCGCTTATTAAAAATAATATTTTACAAATCCCAAACTGATATGAATTAACCAGCTTTGCACAATTTTAAAATCGTTTTGGCGATTTTTTATTTGTCCGAAACGATTTTATTGATTATATTAAAAGTATCCTTAAAGTTTTCTAACCACATTGAGTGTCCCGAATTTTTAATTAAATATGATTCAACATTTTTGTTGAGTTTTTTAAAATGTTTTATTGTTAATTTAACCGGCATTATCCTGTCTCGGGTACCATTAATTAGGTAAATTGGGTAATCAGCAACTGAAATTGCTCGGTCTATTTTAGCAAAATATTTTTCGTTGTTCAGTGTTAATCCAAAAGGATATAGAACATTAAATGTTTCTTGTTTATTATTAAAATAATATTTGACAGAATTCATAAATTTGTTATTTTTGAGAAAATTTTCTGGTTTTGCAAATATTATTTGAGCTAAGTTTTTATATTGATTTATATTGCGAGGATAAAAATATTCAAATTTATCTTCATAAACTAATTGCGTTCTATTCATCGGTGCTAACAAAATAACTCTATCAACGAGATGTGGAATTTTTTCAGCGCATAAAAGCGCCAAAGCGCCGCCCATTGAGTGTCCTAGTAAGGTAATATTATTCAGTTTCAGTCTCTGAATAAATTCTAATATGATATTACGAAAAACTTTAAAATCCATTCACTCAGGCTCATAACCGCTTTCTCCATGAGCGGGTAAATTTAAGGCGTAAATGTTAAATTTATCATTCAAATTTTCATATATGGATTTCATATGTTTAAAATTGGAAGCGAATCCATGAAGAATTAATAAATTTTGTTCACAATTGTTGTTTTTGGTTAAACATTCAAGCAAACTGCTGCCGTCATATTCGAATCATTTACTCATTTTCACCCCATAAAATTAATAAATAGTTGTACTATTTAAATTATAAATATAAATTTGCTATATTATTACTATATAAATTAGGCGGAGATAATTATGAAAAGAAGAATACAAGAATTAACAACATTAATTAATAAGTGAAATCAAGAATATTTTATTGATAATAACCCTAGTGTTTCTGATTTGGAATATGATAAAGCATTGAAGGAATTGGAACAACTAGAACTGCAATATCCTGAATTAAAACATCCTCAATCTCCAACTAACCACGTTGGTAGCGGGATGAATATTTATAATTCTAAATTCACCAAGGTTACCCATAAACAACCTATGTTGTCTCTTTCTAAAGCCTATAATTATGATGAGATAATTAAATATATAAACAACATCGAAAAAAATGTACCATTTGAATATATCAATTTTAGTGTTGAACCTAAAATTGATGGTTTATCTATTTCATTGCATTATAAAAATGGTTATCTAGTTCAAGCTTTAACTAGAGGGAATGGTATTGAAGGGGAAGATGTTACAGAAAATATAATGCAAATTAAATCAATTCCACATATTATTAATTATAAAAAAGATTTAGAGGTTCGCGGTGAAGTGTTTCTACCGAAAACTAAATTTGTTGAATTGAATAGCAAAATGAGTATTTTGGGAGAAAAAACATTCGCGAATCCTCGCAACGCAGCCAGCGGCACATTGCGACAATTGGATTCTGATATAGTTGCTCAAAGAGGACTACAATCATTTTTATATGAACTTGTACAACCTGAATTGCACGGAGTAAATACTCAACAAGAAGCATTAGAATTCATGAACGGTTTAAACATCCCTACTAATCCATTATCCAAGGTTGTTGAAACAGAAGAATTAGAAGAAGAAATAGAGCAATTTGCTGAAATCAAAAACAAATTAGATTATGATGCGGATGGACTTGTAATAAAACTTAATAATTTAAAATACTGAGTGAAACTTGGTAAAACTGCAAAATTCCCGAAACATTCCATAGCGTTCAAATATGAAGTTGAAAGTGCTACCAGCATTATTACAAATATAGTGGGTACCGTTGGCAGAACTGGAAAAATTACATATGTTGCTAATTTAGAACCAGTGGTATTGAATCAAACTACTGTCCAAAATGCCACGATGCACAATTATAATTTTATACAAGACATGAATGTAGATATCGGCGATGAAGTTACTATTGTAAAAGCTGGAGAAATAATTCCTAAAGTAATTGATATTGTTTCTAAAAATTCATTAAATGTATTTCCTAAAATTTTGAATTGTCCATCGTGTAATTCAATGTTGGTTGAACATGATGATATAGTAGATCAATTTTGCCCTAATGAGGAATGTCCGGATGTAAATATCAATAAAATTTATCATTTTTCTGCTCGCGAAAGCTTGAATATCAAAGGGTTAGGTTTATCCACCGTTAAAGATTTTTATAAAAACGGAATCATTAAATGTATTGAAGATATTTTCAAATTAGAAACCAAAGTAGATCAAATTTTAGAATTACCGCGCTACGGCTCAACAAAAGTCAATAACTTACTGAACAGTATTCAAAAAAGTCTTAATAGTGATTTTGATAAGGTTTTGTTCGCGCTTGGGATAAAACATGTTGGAGCTAGAGCAGCAAAACTAATTTCGAATAAATACAATAACTTCTCAGAATTAATTGATGATAAAGAACTTTTGGGATTGACGTATGTTGAAAATATTGGTCCAAAAATCATCGAATCAATTATCGAATACCTTAAAAGTGGAAAAAATGTGGAACTTTTAAGGTATTTAGACTCGGTATTTAATTACAAAAAACAATCAAAAATAATATCAACTAAGCTAAGTAATTTAACATTTGTTATTACTGGCAAATTATCAGAAAATAGAGATTTTTACAGTAAAATCATAGAAAACAATGGTGGAAACGTTTCTTCGAGCGTTTCGTCGAAGACTTCATATTTATTGTGCGGTGATGATGCGGGTAGCAAAAAAGATAAGGCAATTCAACTCGGTATTACTATTTTAAATGAACAAGATTTCAATAATCTATTAAAATAATCAGTATATTTGATAAATCAATTAAGGAGAACTAATGAATAAAATTGTTATCGCGAATTGAAAAATGAATAAAACATTTAACGAGAGTGCTCAATGATTAACAGAATTCAATAGAAAGTATAAGAAAAGATGTCGTGATAGTCGTTATCGGGATGCTACTTTAGCTAACGAATTTGGCATTGCTATGCCACCTATTAATTTGGCAGCGCATGTAGGATTTAATAAGGTAAAACAATTAATGTTAGTTGCTCAAGATGTTTCAGCATTTCCTTGCGGTCCATATACGGGAGATGTTTCAGCTGAAATGTTGAGTGAATTCGATATTAAATATGTAATTGTTGGTCACTCTGAAAGAAGAAGATATCATTACGAAACATGTGAGGATGTTAACGCTAAAGCTCGTGCCGCTCTTGAATATGGAATTACACCGCTAATTTGTTTCGGTGAAACCTTAGAAGAATTTGAAAAAGGATTATCTAAAGAAGTTGTTAAGAAAAAAATTGAGGATTCTTCAAGGGGTTTGGATTTTAGTAAAGTAATAATTTCTTACGAACCGATTTGGGCTATGGGAACCGGAAAATGCGCTACACCTGAATTTGTTCACGATATGGCAGTATTTATTCGTTCAATTACTTCGCCAGATGCTAAGATAATATATGGTGGATCGGTAAATGCTGAAAATATAATCGGTCTATCTAAAATTCATGATATTAATGGATTTTTAATTGGGAATGCCACCCTTGATTTAGACACCTTCCTTGAAGTTATAGCGGTTGAATAATACTCTAAATCACTTTGGTGATTTTTTGTTCGCCATTTATTTTCGGTGTCATTCGTAAATTCTGTAAATTATTTTTTATGGTAATAATAACATAGAAAATACAATTATTACTATATTAATGCTAAGTATTTTATATAATAAAATTATTAAAAATTAGGAGTGAAAATGAAAAAAACTATTAGAGATGTTGAACTAAAAAATAAAAATGTTGTTGTTAGAGTTGACTTTAATGTTCCTATTAAAAATGGGATTATTCAATCAAACGAAAGAATTGTTGCGGCATTAGAAACAATCAATTACGCAATTAAATCGAATGCAAAGGTGATTTTACTATCACACTTAAGCAGAATTAAAACTGAAGATGATAAACTTAAAAAATCTTTATTTCCAATTGCACAAGAATTATCTAAACTATTAAATAAGAAAGTTTTCTTTGTGCCTGAAACTAGAGGTGAATTACTTAAAAAAGCCGTTCAAAAACTTGAACCTGGACAAGTTATGCTTGTCGAAAACACGCGCTTTGAAGACTTAAACGATAAAGCTGAAAGTAAAAATAATCCTGAATTAGGACAAGAATGAGCGGCTATTGCTGATGTATTTATTAACGATGCTTTTGCCACAGCACACCGTTCACATGCATCAAATGTTGGTATTTCAACACGTGTTCCGGTTTCGGCAGTTGGATTACTAGTTGAGAAGGAACTTAATGCTTTTGATACAGCATTTGCCGGTGATACACGCCCATTCGTTGCTGTTGTTGGTGGTGCAAAAGTTAAGGATAAGATTTCATATTTAACTAAATTAACCCAAAAAGCTGACAAAGTTTTAATTGGCGGTGCTATGGCTTACACATTCTTAAAAGCTAAAGGTTTCGAAATTGCCAATTCATTAGTAGAAGATGATCAAATTGATTTTGCTCGTGATTTAATGGCAAATTGCAGATGTGAATTTATTCTTCCGTTAGATAATGCTATGGTAACTTCTTTTGAAGAAGGCAAAGTAAGTTATTCTAAAAATCAAAATGTAACCAAAGGTCACATGGGTATTGACATTGGTCCAAAAACTATCAAAGAATATGAGAAACATTTAGCAAACGCTAAATTAGTATATTGAAACGGACCATTAGGTGTGTTTGAATTACCATTTGGTGAAGCAGGGACTTCTGCAATCGGTAATGCAATGGTAAATTCAAATGCTTACACCATTATCGGCGGTGGTGACACAATTTCAGCTAGTGAAAAATTTGGATTTAAAGACAAAATTAATCATGTTTCAACCGGTGGTGGAGCTAGTCAACAATACTTATTAGATCATGAATTACCAGCGATAAACGCAATTCAAGATTTATAATTATTTAACACGGTTAAACCGTGTTTTTTACTTAAATTTAATCTTTTTGTAAAACGTGTATTTTGGTTTTATCGCTGATGTGAAAGAGAAAGCTAAATAAAATTGAAACGAAAATTTGAGTTGAAGATATTATCTAATAATGGCTTGTTTATATGTTATTATTTAATATATATATTTAATTCCTATAGGAGAACCGATGTTAAAAGTTATTGAACACCCTTTAATTTCAATCAAATTAACCAACATGAGAGATAAGAATGCAGACCACTCAGTGTTTAGACAAAATTTAAATGAAATAGCTTCGTTAATGGTTTATGAAGTGTTAAGAGATTATGAAACCAAACCTAAAAAAATTACAACCTCTTCAAATAAGGAATTCTCAGGCCAGACTTATGATAAAGATGTTGTTTTTGTTCCTATTTTAAGAGCTGGACTTGGAATGATAGAAGGTTTATTACAACTAGTACCAAAAGCTCGAGTTGGACACATTGGAATGTATAGAGATCATTTAACTTTACAACCAAGTACGTATTTTTATAAAATGCCTGAAATAGATAAAGACAGTTATGTCTTTGTTGTAGATCCAATGTTAGCTACTGGTGGTTCAGCAGTTGATGCTATCAATAAACTTCACAGTGATGGTTTTACGAACGTGAATTTAATTTGTTTAGTTGGGTGTCAAGAAGGAGTCGATAAAGTAATTAGCGCTTTTGGTTCTGATTTCAATATTTATTTAGCAGCATTGGACCCAATATTAAATAGAGAAAAATACATCGAGCCTGGTTTGGGCGATGCGGGAGATAGAATATTTGGAACTAAATAATGTATTGAAATAACCGAGTTACAATCAAAATCACATTAGCAGCATTGATGCTTGCGTTAGCTATTGTTTGTGATTTGATTGGACAATTTATGCCTTTTAACGGGTTTCTAAAATTTAATTTATCACTAATTTTTACACTCGCATCTTTTAGATTTATTGGAATATGGTGAGGAATATTAGTATTATTAATAATGATGTTTATAGGCCCTTCATACTCTACTTTTGGTTACGATGTTCTTGGATTATTAGGCCACGGAATGCTAATCTTATCTCAAGCAATATTTATTTTGTTTTACTTAATTTTTTATAATTATTCGACAAAATTACTTAAAAATAAAAAAGCTTTTAAAGCGGAATTAATAGCGAATTTAGCCAGCCTATCATTAGCAAATGTTTGTGCTACGATAGTATTAATAATTATTAATATTTTTATCGTGACTCCGCTATATTTCTATCTTTTTAAGGTAATTAAAATTCCTACTTTTACAGTAATGATGAATTCATACAATACGGTTAAAGGATTATTTTTTTACATACCTAATTACTTATTAGCTGGCGTTATTGTTTATGGAACATTCAACTTAGCTAATTTCGCAATAAATTCAATATTATTAACATCAATATTAAATTTCAATTTGAAACTCAGTTTTACAAAATATTTACAAAATAACAATAAAAAAAATTAAAAAGGAGTCTTTATGTCAAACTTCAAATACAACCAAAATGATATAGAATTAAAATGACAAAAATACTGAGATGAAAACAATTATTCTATTCCATCACAAGACCATAATTTACCTAAAAAATATATTTTAAGTATGTTCCCTTATCCATCTGGAAATATCCATATGGGACACGTAAGAAATTATTCAATTTCGGACGTTATGGCTCGTTATTATCGTCGTAAAGGATTTAATGTCTTACATCCATTTGGATGAGATGCTTTTGGTTTGCCTGCTGAAAACGCTGCCGTAAAAAACGGTATTCACCCAAAAACCTGAACTTATCAAAATATCGCTAAAATGAATCCTCAATTAAAAAGATTAGGGATTTCGTTTGCTTGAGGTGATTATGAATGTATTACTAGCGATGAAGAATACACAAAATGAGAACAAATGTTGTTTATAAAAATGTGAGAAAAAGGCTTAGTTTACCGTAAAAAATCTCCATTGAATTGATGTGCGAAAGACCAAACTGTTTTAGCTAATGAGCAAGTTATTGATGGTCTTTGCTGACGATGCGACGAAGTTGTAGTTCAAAAGGAAATGGAACAATATTATTTAAAAATAAGAGACTATGCAGACGAATTACAAAGTGATCTAGACACTTTAACGGGCCATTGACCAGAAAAAGTATTAACGATGCAAAAGCGTTGAATAGGTTACGAACACGGTTATAATGTTAATTTTGAAATTCTAAAAGATGATTTAAAAATTACTGATTTAGGTGTTTTTGTTAGAAATGCGGATGAATTAAAAACATTTGATTTCTTGGCTGTTAGTGCTTCTCATTCACTGATTAAAAAGATGCAAGAATTAAATTATATTACCGCAGAACAAATTAACGAAATTAACGAAATTAAAGCTAAAGCCACTGCCAAAGATTTCTCTTCGCAAATGTGCATAAAACTTAATTTAAGAGCCAAGGCTTCATTCAATGAACATTTATATTCGATTGTTGTTAGCGATTTTGCTTCAATTGGTTCCAATGATAAAGTTGTGCTAGTTGATAGTTCAAAATTAAAAAGCCATAAAGATTATGCATTAAAAAATAATTTAGAAATTGGTATCAATAATTTTGACGTAAATACTGATAAATTAACTAGTGATGTACAAATGAATCTTCAAGACTGAGGTATCTCTCGCCAAAGATATTGGGGCGCTCCAATCCCTATGATTCATTGTCAAAAATGTGGCATAGTGCCTGAAAAGATTAAGAATTTACCAGTCGCTTTACCTGAAAAAGTTGATTTCTCTGGAATGGGCAATCCTTTATTAACTAATAGCGAGTGATTGCGAACAACTTGTCCAAATTGTGGTCAAACAGCTCGTAGAGAAACTGATACTTTTGATACATTCTTTGAATCGAGCTGATATTTCTTAAGATACACAGTTCCGCCTGTAAAGCGTAACGAACTTGCAATCGATAAAGAAAATGTAGCATACTGAAATCAAGTTGATGAGTATATCGGTGGTGTTGAACACGCGATTTTACACCTTCTGTACGCCCGTTTCTTCACTAAAGTATTATCTGACCTAGGATTCGTTGATTTTAGAGAACCATTTGCTAATTTATTGACTCAAGGAATGGTATTAAAAGATGGATCGAAAATGTCAAAATCAAAAGGTAATACAGTAAGTCCAAACGACGCTGTTAAAGAATATAATGCCGATACCTTAAGATTATTTATTCTTTTTGCCGCTCCACCAGAAAAAGAACTTGAATGATCTACATCTGGAATCGAAGGTAGTCACAAATTTATTCAAAGATTGATCGAGAAGGCAAGCAATTTAAATCTAGATACCAATTTCAGAAATATTGATGTATCTAAGTTAAATAATGATGAAAAACTCGCTCGTCGAAAACTTCATTTAGGATTAAAAAAACAGGAAGAACTATTTAGTGATCGTCGTAATGGATATTCATTTAATACAATTATTGCTTGGTGTATGGAAACAATGAATGCTTACGATAAAATTACCGATGATAAGCTAAATACTGAATTTTTCTATTATATTTTGAACATTTTAGAACCGTTTATTCCTCATCTAGCATGAGAGTTATCCGAAAGATTTTTCAACCTAAAAAACCTGTATGATTTTACAATAGATGAAACTGCATTAGAATTAGACGAAACAACTTATGCTATAACAATTAACGGAAAAATGAGAGGACAAATTACTGTCTCAAACAACGATAATAAAAAAGATTATGTTGTAACCTTAGCGAAACAACAAGTTGCAAACTGATTAAAAGACCAAAATATCGTAAAAGAAATATTCGTACCTAATAAAATAATCAATATCGTAGTAAAGGCTAAGTAGGCCTTTATTTACATTGATGTGGTATTTCCACAATAAAAAGAATAATTTAATTAATTTTTAGCACTCTTATTGTCGTTGTGCTAAAATATATTAATAAAAACTTAGAAAGAGGTGTTAAATGACCGAAAAATTATTAGTAGCAATGATAGGGGACGAAGAGTTAAATACCGGTGTTATTTACGGGCATGAAACAAAAATCATTGAAGTTAAACCATATGGACAATTTTGAACTGAAAAATACTTAGATTCGTTAACAAAAAAATGGACTGTATCTAATGCAATTGATTTCATCGAAGATGATTCAATAATAGTTGATGAATTAGATTCATATGAACAATCTTACGATACTTTTGAACCAGTGGATTCGAAACAAGAATATTTAATGTTAGCATATCATTTTGTTGGTAAAAATGATAGTAATTACTCAAAGAAAAATATTGCTGATTTAACAGTTAATAATCTTGAGCACACAATGACATATTGTCGTATTAAACATGTTAAGAAAGAAAAATCTACTTATCAAATTACATTAGTTGGTATAGGAAGACATACCATTGAAAGTTTTAATTTTCAAGATGCTTCATCAAATAAATTAATTGATGTAATTTCTGTTAACACAAATAAATATCCATATAGAACCACTTCAACTGATTTTACTGCCGAAACTTCATTACTAACTCAGATTGAAGAGGCAACAACCCAATTGGCCCAATCAGAAGTATGACAACGTATCGCATATAATATGTTTGCAATTCACCCTTACAGTAGTAGAAATTCATTTGATAATGAATCTCAAAAATACCTTCCACCAATTACAGCTGATTCAACTATTGTTGACTTAATTTTATCTATTCTGTTTTTTACAATAGCAGATAATTTAACTAAATATAATGTTTTAAACGCTGATAAAACAATGGATCAATTACAAATTTTAAAAGAATATATTCTATCATTCCGTGACATGGAAAATTGATCTCCTAAAGAGTTAGCAACCTTTGATAGTATTGGTTTATTTAACGAAAGTGATTCTAAAACAAATTCAAAACGTAAAACCAAAAAAACTAAGTCAGGTGCTAAAGGTGATGCTGTATCAGATGCATTGGTTGAAAACGAAATCAATAAAAAGGTAAAAGATAATTTAGAAAAACAGCAACGCGAATTTCTATTGAAGGAAAAATTGCGTGCTATCAAAGAATCGTTACAAGAAAACGATTCAGACCCCGAAGAGGAAGAATCAGAGTATTCAAAAATAATGAAAGACAATATCAAGAAACAAATGTTTCCTGAATCAGTCACGAAATTAATTAAAACCGAAACTAATAAATTAAAAGGTATGATGTCAGGTACCCCAGATGCAAATATTAGTGCTTCATACATTAATATTCTTAAATCAATGCCTTGAAGAAAAGTTGAAATTGAAACACTTGACATCAAGAAAGCCAGAGAAATTTTAGATAAAAATCACTACGGATTAGGCGAAGTTAAAGAACGTATTATTGAATATTTATCATTAATCATTAACCATAAAAACGAGGCGCAAAAATCTAAAGGTAAATTACTCCTAGATTTTGACGAAAATCATCAAATTGATATGGAATTATTCAAAGAAGATGAACAAATTACTAAAGTCCAAAAGAATTTCAACAACGTGCCAATTTTAACGCTTGTAGGTCCTCCAGGTACTGGTAAGACATCATTGGCTAGAGCTATAGCGGAAGCGCTAAACAAGAGTTATGTAAAAATTTCGCTTGGTGGTGTTCATGACGAAAGCGAAATTAGAGGTCATAGAAGAACATATGTGGGTTCAATGCCGGGTAAAATAATCAAAGCAATTCAGAAGTCAGGGGTTTCTAACCCGCTTATCCTACTTGATGAGATTGATAAAATGTCATCAGATTATAAAGGTGACCCTTCTTCTGCAATGTTAGAAGTTTTAGACCCTGAGCAAAACACAAAATTCCAAGATAATTATCTTGAACACGAATATGATTTATCTAAGGTTATGTTTATTGCTACGGCTAACTACTACGAAAATATTCCTGCACCATTATTAGATAGAGTAGAAATAATCGAATTAAACTCATATACTATCAACGAAAAAGTAAAAATTGCACGTGAACACTTATTAGATATATGCACACGTCAAGCAGGTCTAAAACCTGAACAATTCCAAATTGAAGATTCTGTTATAGAAGCAATAATTAAACATTACACAGCGGAAGCTGGTGTACGTGCTTTAAAACGTCAATTTGATAAAATCGCTCGTAAAATCGTAACAAAAATTGTTTCAGGTGAAAATATCAAAACATTTGTTATTGATTTACAAACTGCTTTCTATTTATTAGGTACGCCCAAATTTTCTGAATTGGATAAAATTGGACAACCGCAGGTCGGAGTTGTTAATGGTTTAGCATATACATCAATTGGTGGTAGCACTTTGCAAATTGAAGTCAGTCAATATGAAAACAAAAATGGCGGTTTTAAATTAACGGGTTCTTTAAAAGACGTTATGAAAGAATCAGCTTCTATTGCTTATTCATTTGTTAGATCTAATGCAAAAAAATATGATATTAATTTTGATTTTGAAAGCAATGAAGTTCACATTCATGTTCCTGAAGGTGCGGTTCCAAAAGATGGTCCAAGTGCTGGTGTAACGTTCACAACAGCCTTGATTTCAGCTTTATCAAATAAACCAGTCCCTCAAGATGTTGCCATGACAGGTGAAATTACTCTACGTGGTCGTGTTTTAGAAATCGGCGGTCTAAAAGAAAAATCTTTCGCTGCCTTTAAGAAAGGTATTAAAACAGTATTTATACCAAAATCTAACCAAAAAAACTTAATCGATATTCCTGAGGAAGTTAAAAAAGCAATTAAATTTGTACCGGTTGAAAATTATGATGAAATTTATTCAGTGCTTTTTAAATAAAATAGCTGTATTTATTTCGTTAAAGAAGGAGTATTAATGAGAAAAGAAATAAAAGATAATTTATTTGAATCAGTTAATCACGACTGATTACAAAATGCTAAAATTCCGGCTGATCGCTCGTATTTTGGCCAATTTAGTGAGCTTGATATTAAAAATGAAAAAAGAATTGCAAGACTTGCTAAGCAATTAGTGAAAAGAGAACAGGAAAATAAATTAATTGACCAAAATTTAGTTAATTTTGCCAAATATTACTCATTAACCAGTGATTTTGAAAAACGCGAAAAAGCGGGAACTACCCCATTAACACCCTATGTCAACGAATTACTTGGTTTAAAAAATATTGAAGAATTTAATGAAAATTTCGCAAAGTTTGCGTTACGTGACTATGCATTACCAGTAATATTTCATATATCAACTGATTTTAAAAATTCAAATAACCAAATTTTACTGTGTTTAATTGCAAGCCATATTTTGCCTGATAAATCACATTATGAAAATGCGGAAACAAAATCTAAATTCTTAAAAGTTGCTAAAAAAATGTTTAAAAAATTATTAGCGCCTTTTATCTCTGATGTTAAGGAAGTGAATAATTTGATTAAATTAGCATTACAATATGATGAGTTAATTGCAAAATATTCATTGACATCTTTACAAAAAGCAAATTATATTGAATTGTATAAACCATATGTTTTTGAAAAAATTATTAAACAAACAGAAAACTTTAAGATCGAAAACATATTAAGTAAATTAATAAATAAGCCTATTGATAAAATTGTGTTTTTTGACGATAATTTTGCAAAAAATATTGATAAATTATTCAACCCTAAGTATTTTGAGAGATTAAAAGCATGATTGGTTGTTAATTTAGTTAAAAACTTTTCTGGTTACTTAGATGATAAAACAAGAGTTAACGCAACTTTATACAAAAGATTTATCTCTGGCCAATCAAAAGCATCAAATAAAAACAAGGATGCTCTGAATTTAGCTTTAGAATACTTTAAAATGCCTGTAGGTCTACATTATGGACAAAAATATTTCGGGGTAAGAGCCAAGAAAAATGTAGAAAACATGATTCAACATATGATTAAAATTTATAAGAAAAATCTTGAAAATAATGATTGATTAAGTGAAAAAACCAAAGAAAAAGCAATTATTAAGTTAAATAACCTTGGTGTACACGTTGGTTTTCCTAAGGAAATAGAACCATTTTATAAAGATTTAAAGGTTGTTTCAGATTCTATTATTGAAAATGTCTTTGAATTTAACAAAATTATAAATCAGTATTCGTTTAATAAATTTAACGAGAAACCAAATAAAAATTACTGATCTATGTCGCCGGCAACAGTGAATGCATACTTCAATCCATCAATGAATCATATTGTCTTTCCTGCTGCAGTATTAGACGGAGCGTTCTATTCTTTAAAACATTCATCGTCCGAGAATTACGGAGGGATTGGTGCTGTTATTGCTCATGAAATTTCACACGCCTTCGATAATAACGGGGCATTATTTGACGAAAATGGCGAAATGAACACATGATGAACTGAGGACGATTTTGTAACATTTAAAGAAAAAACTAAGTCAATGATTGAATTATTCGATGGATTAGACACAAAATATGGTAAATGTAACGGTACATTGACTGTTAGTGAAAATATTGCTGATGCAGGTGGTTTATCATGTGCTTTAGAAGCAGCAAAACAAGAACCAGATTACAATCCAAAGGAATTTTTCATGAATTGAGCTCGTATTTGAAAAGGAATTAGCAGACCGGAAATGGCTGTTAGATTATTAGAAACCGATACTCATGCACCTTGTGAATTAAGAGCTAATATTCAAGCTGCTAATACAGAAGAATTTACTAAAACTTTCAACGTCAAACCCGGTGATAAAATGTATATTGCACCAGAAAAACGTGTGAAAATTTGATAATTAATTAATTAATAATTAAAGGATTAGATTCAATCCTTTTTTATATTTTTTTAACCTTGATACACTATATTTATACTTATACTGAAATTAATTATTATATAAATAGTAATTTCATATATAATTTAAAAGAATTTTTAAAATTCAATTTGATATCAAATAAATACACTATTGCGGATTCGCTTGGGTGTGCCTTGAGAAGAGGTGCTAGGCGTTAGAAACAATAGGAAGACACAACAAACTAAAGGAAATATAAATATGACAGATAAAAAAGAAGTTTCAACTAAAAAAGTTGAAGAAACTCAAAACAAAAACCCAATCGTTTCTAAAGATAAACTATTGGAAGCGGGAGCTTACTTTGGTCACAAAGCAAGTTTATGAAACCCTAAAATGAAGGATTACCTATACCCACAACAAAAAAGAGGTATTCACATCATTAACACAAGCGTTACTATTCAACGTTTAGAATTTGCATACAACTTACTATACAAATTTGTATCGAAAAACCCACGTGCACAATTCATTTTTGTGGGTACCAAAAAACAAGCTAAAGACACAATTAAAGAAAACGCCTTAAGAACAAACAGTTTTTATGTAACTGACAGATGATTGGGCGGTACATTAACTAACTCATCAACAATTTTCAGTAGAGTTAGAACTATGGAAGAGCTTGAGGAAAAAGCTCAAAATGGTTTTGAAGGATACGTTAAAAAAGAAAAATTAATGTTCCAAAAACAATTAGACAAACTACACAAAAACCTTAATGGTATTAGAAAAATGCGTGGTTTACCAACATTTATGATCGTTGCTGACCCTAACGAAGATGAAATCGCTGTTAAGGAGGCACGTAAAAAAGGTGTTAAAGTTATCGGTATTCTTGACTCTAACTCAAACCCAGATGCAGTTGACTTTGGAATACCAGCTAACGATGACTCAGCTAAAAGTATTAACTTAATTATTACTATTCTAGCTGATGCCATCGCTACTGCTCGGGGTGGTAAAGCAAAATATGCTTACAGACCAGACTCAGAAGTTGAATTGCCTAAATTTGAACCTGAAACCAAAAACGTCACAAGAAAACCTTCAAATCGTAAACCTTTTGTAAAAAGAAATAACGAAGAAGTTGAAACCCAAACAAACGAAGAAGAAAAAGGAGAATAATTATGGCCAATCAATTAGCTCTAATTAAAGAATTACGTGAACGTACCGGCGGCGGTATGATAGATTGTAAAAAAGCTCTTGAAGCAAACGATTGAGACGTTGAAAAATCAATTACTTGATTAAAAAGCAACGGTAAAATCAAGGCCGCTAAAAAAGCTGGTCGTGTTTCAGCTGAAGGTTTAGTCGCAATAGCAACTAACGAAAATGAAGCAATCATGTTAGAAGTTAACTGTGAAACAGACTTTGTTGCTAAAAACGATGACTTTAAAAAATTAGTAGATAAATTTGCATCATTATTACTAAATTCTAAAGCTACAACAGTTGAAGAATTTCTAGATGTAAAAGACGACGGAGAAACTGTTGCAAACATTTTAGATGATGCTACCGCAACCATTGGAGAAAAATTATCAATTCGTCGTTTTGCTAGATACCAAGCTCAAAATGGTCAATCAGTAGGTGCTTTCGCACACGTTAATGGTCAAATTGCTGCTTTAGTTAAAGTCTCAGGATCAAATCCTGAAGTTTCAAGAAATGTTGCTATGCACATGGCAGCAATGAAACCAGAATACGTATTCGAATCTGAAGTTCCAGCTGACAAATTAGAAACACTAAAAGCAGAATTTGTTATTCCTGCTGGATTTGATAAAAAACCTGAAAATATTCAAAAAATGATTATTGAAGGTTCTTTAAATAAAAAACTTGCTGAAATAGTACTTGTTAAACAAGGTTTTATGATGGAAGAAAGTGTTTCAATTGAAAAATATTTAGCAAACCACGGTTTAACTTTATTAGAAGCTGTTCGTTTTGGAGTTGGTGAAGGTATCGAAAAACGTCAAGATGATTTCGCTGCTGAAGTAGCTGCTCAAATTGCTAAGAACGAATAATAAAACTAAAAGTTAGTCTCGGCTAACTTTTTTTGCCATTTTAATAAATATTGTGTTATTTCAAGGCGATTTATTCTAAAGAACTAAATTTAGACACATGTGATAAAGTCATTAATAAAAAATATTTATTAATAATCCACTAGTAATCTTTTTTTGTGTTATCAACATACTATATTTTACGTAATTAATGAATTTTCAGTAGTTTTTGTAAAATTATTAGTTAATCAACTTGTCTTTTATTATCATTTTTTGATTGATAAAACCATTATTATTATGACATGGAAAAAATAATATCAATAGAAACTGACAAAGCATGTTTACCTGTTTTAAAACCTATTATATTATTGTCGGATTTCGTTAGAAGAATAAAAGGAGGGAATTTGAAATCCGAAATAATAATGCTGGTTGCAGAAGACGAAGATTCTGTATTCTTCGTGTCTTGTTTAAACACAGCAGAGATTAATGAATCTAATAAAGATTTGTTAAAAATAAGACAAGATAGAGGTATCAGCAACGATGGCGAGACTGTCGAAATTAAGATTGCTAACTACATTGACCTTTCAACCATATATAAAATTAATTATGATGATTTAAAAAGAAAAATTGATTATACAAGCGGCGATATTGATTCATTACCTTATTTAGGCATTGAAAATCAGTTAGATGTAGTTAATAGATTAACAGAAAAGTTAAACAATTATAATGACTTGCCAAGGTTAATAGTTATAAAAAAGAATAAAAAAATTAGTAATCCTGAGTTAATTTCATCTTGCGGTGATACTTTATAAATAAAATGACGTTCTTAGGGACGCCATTTTATTTAATTTAGTCTAAATTGTCTAGTATTGGCATTATTGAATAAGCATGTGCTTCGGGGCCTGTGTGAATTGCTACAACTGTTGAATTGACTTTGGAACCGTCAAAATCTAACCCAGCATTTCTGAATGATTCAATAGCTAAATCATTAAATTCTTTATCAATTCCATTTATGGTAAATATTTTATATTTTGATTTTATGTTTTTACGGTCCAAACCAGTGAACTCTTCAAATTTACTTATAATTTGTTTAATCGCTCCTTTTGGGCCACGACCAATGCCACCAGTTGATGTACCCGTTTTATCAAATTTTACATAAGGAGATAGTTTTACTTTTGATAATGCTCCAAGTAGAAATTTTTTAAATGATCCGACACGCCCGCCTTTAACAAGATATTTTATGTTTAACGGCAAGATAAATACCAAAGAATTATCCGAAATTTCCTGAATTTTTTTAATCAATTTATCAATATTTTGATATTTTTCATAATGTTTGATTGCAAACTTAGCCACTTCTAACATTTGATCACCCACTAGAGAAGTATCGATGATATGTAGATTTGAAAATTCGTCTAAGAAGTTTGAAGCAGCACTGTTTGTTGATGATATTTTGGATGAAATTGGTAGGTAAATTACCTCATCATACTCATTGCAAACTTTACTAAATGTTTCTTCGAATGTCGACATATATGGCAATGAAGTTCGAATGTCATCAGTTTGGGTCATTTTTTGTAATAAATCAAAACGATCGACATCAACACCATCTAAGAATGATGTTCCGTCAATTTCGGTAATTAAGGGTACATAAGCGTATCCTAAATCATTAACTTCTTGTTTAGACATGCATACAAATGAGTCTAAAACGATTCCTAATTTCTTCATATTTAACTCCTTTTGAGGGATTTGATTTGTAATTTTATTTATTATATACACTATGCCAATATTATGAAATATATTTATTCGCATATGAATATTTAATTTTTAATTTATCTTTGTGATATTGTTGTGTATTTTCGGGAAGATTTTCTCAAAATACACGTGTGTTTTCAATTTGAGCTGTTGTTTTTGTTAGATTTAACAATTTTAAATAAATCTCAATATTTGTGGCGAATTTTTGAGATAGAGAGGAAGAAATAACAAAATTATGTATTGTGCCTGTCTCAATATAATTTAGTAATTTAGGTGTAATTTCTTCTATATAAAGACCAATTTTCATTGTCTTTTTGGGTATTTTTTTTAGAATGTTATCAATGATATTTAAATCAAAACTATTTGAATGCGGATGAAGAATGAATAAAGTATAAGCACGAGTCAATTTATCTAAATTTTTAGATAGAACTAAATCAGTAGTGTGCAATAGTAATGAAGTACCAGTTTCTGAAGCATCAATTAAATATTTATTTGCTGAAAATATGTATAACATACTGTAATATAGAAATTTATTGTAAAAGTTTATGTCATCGTTATTTACGCCGGCCATTTTGCCATAAATTACTTGTAATGATGTTTTTTTGTTGTTTCCAACATTTAATACTTGACTAACTTCCTTAATGAAACTAGCTGTCGATATTTTCGACTCATAATCCTTGATTTTAACTTTAAATTCTTCTAATTCATGATCGCGTGAATCATTAATATTTCATGATAAATACGACTTATTTCGATCAGTATGCATTTGATTATGTAATAAAAACTTAGCTTTGTAGATAAAGTTTTCTAACTCTTTATTATTATTAATTTTTTTTGATGCAACTACGGCCGCAAAGTCAATTAGGCCATTGAACTTTAAATCATTTACAATTGAAGCAACTACTTTATTAAATTTTTTTACTCTTCTGTGAAAACTACGTGAATTCGTTTTGGCGTTTATTAAATACAATACACCCTCATGGTGAATTAACTCTACCTTTGAAGCTCTTATTTTTAATAAATTACAAATTTTAATTCATTGTAATTTAGATGGACCTTTTTGAAATAAACTAACATTCGGAATTAAGGCGAAAGAAATTAAATTATTTTGATTCAAACCAATTAATTGTTCTATATTACAAATATTTAAGTTTAAAGCAGTTTTAGTATCAACTTCTTTAAGAATTCTTCATGAAATAGCTACATAGTAATTATTATCTGAATCTCCAGAAATTTTTATTTTTAAAGGTATTTCGTCTATTTTAATTCCAAAATTTTTAAGTGTTAAATTATTAATGGTGTTTTTAGTCAATTCATGATTTAAATAACCCTTGACTGAATATCTTTTTGAATCAGGCACTTTTTGAAGTATGGTTTCTAATTCAACCCGTGTTACTGAATCAAAATGCGATAAAAATCAATTTATCTTGTAAAATTTATTAGGTAGCATTGTATCCGCACCGGTGTCAAAAGTCAGACAAGAGCTTAACGACATCGGGGTTAAGCGCATTGCTCATTTTTGTTTTGTATTAATTTTTATAATTATTAATCCTTCATCGCTTGCTTTTTTAGATTTAACTAGCACTGTAATAGCATAAATTATCAAACATATAAAAACCGCTAAAGCTACCAAACACCCTGAAAGCAATAATCTAAAATCGATGTTTGATTTTTCGGTAACATCTATTAAAGAATTATTAGTGGGCATTAATTGGTACCTTCTTGACGTAGCAATCTAATTGACGGGTGATTTTTAGATAATGTTTTTTCTGAATTAGATGAAACAAAACGAACGACTATTGTATCACCTCTAACTTCAAGAACAGTACCTTCGCCAAAATGCGTATGAGCAATAATGTCACCAACAACCATTGAACGATTAATATCTTTGATTGATTTTTCATCAGTTAATTCGTTGAAATCTGTATCGATTATGTTTCTCTGCAGAATAAATTTATTAATATCTAGTCCAGTTTCCGCAATGAAGCGAGAAGGTTCTTTTTCAGTGTTAGTTCCTATTAGGTAGCCACGAGAATCAGAAATAAAAAGTCTCTGTTTAGCACGTGTTATACCGACATAAGCAAGCCTTCTTTCTTCTTCGAGGTGTTCATGATTACTTGAATTTAATGCGCGATGATGAGGGAAAATTTGTTCTGACATACCAACCATAAAAATATTGTCAAATTCAAGACCCTTGGCTGAATGCACAGTCATTAGGGTAACATAGTTGGTTGAGTTATCATAATCATCACCAGCCGATAATAGGGAAACAAATTCTAAATAGTCTTTGATATTTTTACCTTTATTATTGTTTTCTCAGTTTTTGATGGAACGGATTAGTTCATTAACGTTATCTTTACCAGTTCCTTTCAATGTAACATCAGTAGCTAAGTAATCAAAGTAACCAATAGTTGTTAAAAATTTTTCTAATACTAGGTGAATGGTATTTGTTTTTAGAGCCATACGGTATTTATTGACTGTCGACATTAAACGGGCAACATTCATCTTAACTTCGTTGGTAGCAGGCAATTCTTTAACGTAAGTATTAAGTACTTCATAAAGACTTAACGACTTAGATTCAGCAAACTTTTGAAGATTAGATAGTGTTTGTTTACCTATTTTTCTTGCCGGAGTATTAATAATCCTTAACAAAGATAAGTCTAACCCATCATAAATTAAACGCAAGTAAGCTAAAGCATCTTTAATTTCTTTGCGCTGGAAAAATTTTTGACCATTGAAAATTTTATGGTTTATGTTCTCTTTAATTAATTCTTCTTCAAATGGTCTTGAATAATAATTTGAACGGTAGAATATTGCAATATTTTTAAGTTGAATTTTTTGTTTTTTCAAACGGTTAATTGTTTGGACAACCCATCTGGCCTCTGCTTCATTGCTAAAAGCATGCATATATTCAATAGGTTCGCCTTTTTCGTTGTTTGTAATTAAGTCTTTGCTAAATCTGTTCTTGTTATACTTAATTAGATTGTTAGCAGCATCAAGTATAGTTTGTGTTGAGCGGTAATTTTCATTTAGAATTATTGTTTTTGTATTTGCAAAATCTCTATCAAAATTCAATATTAAATTAACATCAGCACCACGTCATGTATATATTGTTTGATCTGGATCACCCACAATTGTTAATTGTGTGTCAGGACTTGTTAATCTTTTGACTATTTCGTATTGCATACGAGATGTATCTTGAAATTCATCCACCATAATGTATGAATAATTATTTGCTCAAATTTTTGCAATATCAGGTTTATTAACAAATAAATTATGAACTTTAATGATTAAATCATCAAAATCCAAACTTTTTTGATTTTGTAAATATTCATTATAGCGTGTAAAAATTTTACCAATTGCCTCATTAATGGTTTGGTCTTCAGGAGAATCATCATTTAATTCGTGAACTAGTTCGTCGGCGGTGTAATTTTTGTTTTTAGCTAACGAAATCATTTTTAAAATTTCACTGGAATTAAATGCACCATCTATTTCACCAAGCTGTAATTCACTAAAAATACGTTTCATAATTGTCTTTTGATCCACTGCATCAATAATTTGAAAATCATTGTCCAAATTTAAATGAAATGCTTCTTTTCTTAAAATTCTAGAACATAGCGAGTGAAACGTTGAAACCTGAATTTTTGATGGTTCAACAGTTGTGTATTGTCTGATACGTTGACTCATTTCGTTTGCCGCTTTATTAGTGAACGTTAAGGCCAATATTTCAGCAGGAGCAATACCTAATTCATTGATTAAATAGGCAATTTTACGAGTTAAAACTCTGGTTTTACCTGATCCGGCACCAGCAATGATTCTTAATGGCCCATCGAAATATAATAAAGCTTCTTTTTGTTCTTTATTTAGGCCTTCTAGTATTTGGGTAGTCTTATTCATGTTCCTCCTCGTGAAAAATGATTTCAGTTTTCTTAACTTGATGCGGTATTAGTTTTATTTCATCCATCTTTTGTGAAACGGTGTAGTGTTTTATATATACGATTCTAAATCCTAGAATTCGGTCATAAACACCTCGTCTATTTTTCGATGCCAAGATAAAACAGTAATTTAAAAGATTTATAATTGACCAAAACCCAGATAATGTTGCGA
This sequence comes from Mycoplasma zalophidermidis, assembly GCF_024742155.1. Lineage (NCBI taxonomy): Bacteria > Bacillati > Mycoplasmatota > Mollicutes > Mycoplasmatales > Mycoplasmataceae > Mycoplasma > Mycoplasma zalophidermidis. The sequence goes on from NZ_JANSFS010000003.1 coordinate 60,117, forward strand.
TAATTCTACCTATAAATCTCAGATTTAATGGTAAATTTGGGTCATTTATAAAGTTTGAAATATCCTTAAGTGATGATATAAAATCTATTTGGTAAGGCATTACACCACATATAAATAGCAAAGTAATTAATGAATACAAACCTCAGCTAGGGACATTCGTTCTCAAAATATTGAGAATTTTTTTGGTTGGTTTAGTATTCAGTATTTGAATTCTTAATATTATTTGACCCAGACTACGACCATTCCAAAAATATGGAATCATAATAAATAATGAATAATTAATTAACAACCCCATAACCAAAAAACTATATCAATCTACGACAGTTAGTTTTTGGTGTGAGATTATAAATGATTTGTATAGAAGAATTAAAAATGTAGAAAATAAACAAAAATCAATTATATTTGAAGCAAAACGATGCCAAAATGTAACATTTTTATGAAGTAATTTCGTCATTATAGAGATTTATAAACAGGTTCAGTTTTTTTAAATTCAGGTAGTTTCTTTAAATATGTTGATTCAGGGTTTTGAGTATTTAGATAAATGTTGGTTAAAAATACTTGCGGATTCTCATTGTGATATTTCGTTAAATATTTTTGTAAATCCTCTAAATATTTATTAGCTCTTTTCTCTGAGAAATCACTACGAGATTCAAATATGTATTGTAAAACTTTAAATACAGAGAATTCTCATGAATCTAAGAATCCTGCCAAGACTATTTGCAAGAAATATAATTGAGCATATGCTAGTTCTTGAGTTAACTTGGTATTGGTTGTTTGAAGATAATTTTCAATTATTCTAAATTGAGCAACAAAATTTCTCGGTGTAAATCAAGTGGCTGAAGAAATATTTTCTTTAACTAATTGAATATTCCAAAATTGATATGTAGTTGCATTAACCAACATAAAATACAATAATTCAGTAGCAAATTTTGTATCATTAAGTTCTTTGACTCGATATTTAGCAAATTGTTCAATAAATGATTTATTGAAAATTTTGTTAAAGATAAATGGAAAAGAATATGCTACAAATTTAGGGTTTGAATTGATATTAAATAAAACATCAGACTCTAATCTAGCCATAGGTTTTCATTTAATCGATCCTGTTAATATAGGTTTAAATTCAATAATATCGGCTTGAACATCATTAAGTTTGTTCGTTACTCTTCTAACAAAATTTTTCTTAATCACTGCGTCGGCATTCAAAACATATACGTAATTATTTTTGACTAAATGCAATGCCGCAACTATGTCACTTTGAATACTTTTACGTTTTGTATTCACTATAAACTTAAATCTCGAACCAAAAAACTGTAGAGCATTTTCAAGAATTTGATACATCTTTTTAGATGGTTTCGTAATAACACAAATTGTTTCAAAATCTTGATTATCCTGTATCTTTAATGTTTCTAAAAGATAATCTAATTCCTTTCAATCATTGATTGCTGGGGTAATAATTGATAATTTCATTTTTGCTCCTTACATTTTAATATTCCCTGAGGTACGTGGATATGGAATAACATCTCTAATATTGTCCATTCCTGTTACATACATTACCAATCTTTCAAATCCAATTCCAAAACCGCTTGATCCGCAGTCTCCGAAACGTCTTAAATCAAGATATCACTGTAATTCCTCTTGATTGATTCCCACTTCTTTAGTTCTTTCAAGTAATTTATCATAAATAACTTCACGTTGGCTTCCACCCACTAACTCACCGATACCAGGAACTAATAAATCAAATGATGCGACAGTATTACCGTCGGGATTTTGATGCATATAGAATGCTTTAAATTCTTTAGGGAAGTTAATAACTGCCACCGGACCATTAAAAACTTGTTCTGCTAAATATCTTTCATGTTCAGTTCCAAAATCCAAGCCGAATTCAATATTTTGTTCTTCAAATCTATCTTTTACTTTGTTTAATTCTATTAGTGCATCTCTATAATCTATAACGCTTAATTTTGTGTTAATAAAACTATATAATCTAGTTAATAAGTTTTGATCAACGTTTTTAGATAAATAATTGAATTCATTTGGATGTTTTTCGATCGTTCTTTTAATTACTGTTTTTAAACAATCATCTGCTAAATTGATAATGTCTTTTAAGTCAGCAAAAGCCATTTCGGGTTCAATCATTCAAAATTCAGCTGCGTGTTTTTTCGTGTTAGAGTGTTCAGCTCTGAAAGTTGGTGCAAACGTATAAACTTTTTTAAATCCAACTACATAACTTTCGGCGTGTAATTGACCAGTAACTCCCAAAGTTGGCTTTCTATCATCACCGAAAAATGGATTTTTAGAATTTGAATCAGAAACCTCAAATGTTTCTCCTGCTCCTTCGCCATCGTTAGAAGTAATAATTGGGGCGTTAAAGTATAAAAATCCGTTTTCATTGAAATAGTTATGCATTTCTAATGCCAATGCTGATCTAATAATCATTGTAGTTTTAATGATGTTTGTTCTGTGTCTTAAATGAGGTATTTCTCTTAAAGTTTCAAGATTTATTGATTGTTTTTGAATTGGGTAATCCAAATCAGTATCTCTTAAAACATTGATTTTTGATGCAATAACTTCTAGTGGCTGAGGTGCATTGGGTGTTAGTGATACAGTTCCTTCGATAGCAACCGCAGCACCAATATGTATTTGGTCTAATTCTTCAAAATCGAATTCTTCTCCTTTGAATATTACTTGCAAGTTATTTACAGTTGAACCGTCATTTAATTCGATAAAACGAATTTTTTTGTTACCACGGTTAGCCGAAACTCAAGCACTCATAGTAATTTGTTTATTGCTAAATTTATCTGGTTTTTCTAAAAATTCTCTTATTGAGTATTTATCCATAATTCACTTCCTTAAAATGTTGTGTGATTTATTTAAATTTAATATTCTAATTTAATTAATAATAAGTTAAATTATAACATAATATATAATTGCATTTTTTATAGATTGTGTGGTTTAATTATTTTTTTAAATGGCTTTTAACTTCATGAATTTATAATCGTGTAAATTCGTAAAATTTGGAAATAAAAAATAAAATCTAAGTAACCTCAGATTTTAAATTTATTAATGAATGAAAATATTTAAAAAGCCTATTGTGACTCCAAACACAATTAATGATGTTATAAGTTCAGCGAATGCATTCAACATTACTAATGAACTATTTGAAGGATCTTTGTGATGTTTAACATATAAAATAGGTATTAAAGCTGAAATAAATGAAAGTAAAGTCATGGCAATTAATAATGAAAAACTTGAACCAATTATTATTGCTCATGATGCTTTTGCCTTGTTTAATAAATCCCCTGTTGAAGCTAAAAATATAGATAATCTGCCAACATTAATTAGTGCTAAGGATAATCCCAGCATTAAACCAACAATAGTTTCTTTTAGTATAACTTTACGGAAGTGTTTTGTTTCGACTATATCCATCGTTAATACACGTTTTATAGTTATATTCGTCTGAGTACTACCGTTTCTAGCGACAGTATTTATTGTTGTTATAAACACTAAAAACGATAGGAATAAAGATATTGAAATTACAGTTGTTTGAAGTTCTCTAAATACTTCTTTAAAGAGGAAAAACCCAGCTATTTCTAATATAGTAGAGAATAAAAGTATTATTACACCCCATAGTATTCTGTGTTTAAGCAATTTATATCATGGGGTTTTTAAATAGTCATCAGCTTCTGAGCCTTTAGAACTAATTCCTGCCATTTTATATAAATCATCAGTAGCAGCATCATGAATAACATCAATCACATCATCACTTGTTATCATTCCAATTAATCTTTTATCTTGATTAATTACCGGCAGAACTGACATATCGTGTTCACTGAAAATTTTGGCCGCATCTTCTTGTTTATCGCTGGCCATAATTGAAGTCACAGGTGAATAAATGTTATCAATTTTATCGCTACTTTTAGCAAAGATAATTTCTTCTAAAGTTAATACACCAAGTAATTTTTGAGTTGCATCTACCACATAGTAATAATGAACTAATTCTGCTCGATTTTTAGAGTAGTCTTTTTTAATTTTGTATAGTGCTTGTTCACATGTATAAGTATTTTGAATAAATGAAATATCTATACTCATTATGCTTCCAACTTCATCGTCAGCATAACTTAAAATTTTATTTATTTCATTTCTTTTATCTTGAGGTGTATAGGCAATAATTTTGCTTGTTACATTCGCCGGCAATTCCTCAAGAACATCGGCTAGCTCATCGCTTTGTAATTCTTGAAGCATTTTCATGCTTCATTCCTCATTAAAATCAAGTGCAAGTTCCTTTTGTTGCTCAGTTTCTAAAAATGAAAAAACATCTGCCGCATCTTCGGTTTTAAGTAATCTTAAAAATGCGATTTGTTCTTCTTTAGAAAATTCTCCTAATGTGTCAGCAATATCTGCGTTTGGTATTTCATCAATCAGTGAATATGCCTGTTTATTGTTTTTGTTTTCAATAATTTCTTTAATTTTTGAAAAAAGCTGTTCTTCCTGTATATCTGTCATTTTAGTCCTTTAAATATTTAATTAATTGTTCTTGAAATTGTTCTATTCTTATTTTGAAAAATGTACCATTTTTTACAAATTTAACATCGCCGGTTTCCTCACTAACGATGATAGTTAAAGCATCACAAACTTCACTAATACCCATTGCTGCACGGTGGCGCGCTCCATAATGGTTATCAATTGATTTTTTTGATATTTTGTAAAAAGTTGCTGCATAGTGAATTTTGTTATCGCGTATAATTACTGCCCCATCATGAAGTGGTGATTCTTTGTTAAAAATCGAAATCAGTAGTGAAGATGATATATTAGCATTTAAAATGATTCCATCCGTACGTAACCTGTCTAAATTATCGCTATTTTCGATAGTAATCAATGCTCCAATTTTATTTTTAGAAAAATGTTCAACTGCTTCTCTTAGTTGATTAATCAATCTAATTTGTGAGCTACTTCCCATCTTGTCATATCTTCTTTTACCCAGTTTGCTTTTAATTGCGCTAACTGTACCAGGCAAAATTGATAATAAAATAGAAATAACCACTAAACATAGAACAATGTATAAAATGATATCATTTGGTGTTATTTTGGTTATTCCCATATTTATTGTCCTCCATTCCCGATTAAAATCGCAATGGCTAGACATAATATGATTAATGCTATAGATGCTACAATAGCTAAAATTTTTGCTCATTTAAGTTTTTTGTATGTGTTCAAATCAATAACTTTTTTATTTAGCAAACATTGTTCATTCGAGCAAATACTTTCCTTCATTGAATCATCGGAAACTAAGGCCGGGTTAGCCAAAATTAATTTGTTTTCTTCGTATTGTTCTATTAAAAATTCTCTTCTTTTTTGAATTCTTTGTTCACAAATTAACGGATCTCTTTCAATTGTTGCCATAATACCTCCTATTTGATGTATATATTATATACTAGTGATAAAAATTTGATATTAATTGGTTAATTTTAAGTAGTTTTTTATAATCATTTTCAAAAAAAGATTATCTTTTCTGACTATTTTTCTATTGTTTTAGCAAAATTACTGAACGATACAATGACATATAGCATTATGAAAAGAGTTGTATAATACTAACATGAAAAAAGAATCACTATATTGAAACGGTTACTTTATGGCTTTGGCCAAGGTGTCCGCTCTAAGGTCAAAAGACCCAAGCACGCAGGTTGGAGCTTGCATAATTGATAAAGATCGCAAAATTGTAGGTTTAGGTTATAATGGAATGCCTTTAGGTATTGATGATGCTTTTCCATGAGATAGAAAAGCAGATCATACAAAAGAAACCAAGTACCCTTACGTTGTTCATGCTGAAGTAAATGCGATTTTAAATGCTTTTGGAAAAACAAAGAATGCAACTCTTTTTACTTCCTTATACCCATGTTCAAACTGTGCCAAAACAATTGTACAAGCTGGTATAACAACCATTATTTATGAAAGCGATAAATATCACGAGACTGAAGATGGTGAAATTGCTCGTTGAATTTTAACAAAGTGCAATATTGAATGTATCCAACTAGATATTGAAACGAATGTTGAAGTCACTGTCGGTGACAAAACATTTTCTGCTTAAACGCTATATTAAAACCATTTTTGGTTTTTTTAACCTCATAATCAATTTGAATATTCCAATAAATAAAAATATATGGTATTCTTTCCATAAAATTTTTAAATAATATAATAATCACTCGCTAATTACTCCATTAATAAGTATAATAATATTGTAACAATACTTAAAAGGTAATGTTGCGAATCATAAAATATAAATAAGTTTAAAATATCATTTTTTTATCCAATTAAACACACTAACCCCATTAGTGTGAAACTCAATTTTATATAATCTAAACGCACAAAAGTGCGTTTTCTTTTGTTTTTTTTCATAAATTTTAACGCATGTATGTATTTAATATTAAATTTTAATTTTATAATATAATACGCATATTAAATATGGAGATAATATGAAAGTAAGAATTAAGAAAACAATCATTATTTTGTCTAGTGCTTTAATAGGAACTGTTGCTTTAGCAACAGGACTAAGTTTAATCCCCACTAAGGACAAGCAAGTAAAAAAATCAAGCGAAATAAACAAAAAAAATGCCGCTGATACAATTACTAATATTCCAGATTTGCCTAAAAAACAAAAAACAGAAATAATTAATCCTAACGTAGATATTAGTTCAATTAAACTTTCTAACCGCATTTTTTCTAAAAACGCAATTGAAGCAGATCAATCAATCAATTACTTAGCCATGGGAGATTCAATCACAGCAGGTTTTGTGGCTACCTTAGATAAAGATTATTCTGGAAAATTTGAAAATGGCGAAGTAAGCGGTATTAGCTATCCAGCATATTTAGCTAATTTTTTCAATAAAATTAAACGTTTAAATGCTTTTTCAAACCAAGCCGTTACCGGTTCTACATTTGCTGACTGAAACTTATTATTAAAATCGGAAGGCGATGAATCCAAATTAAATGAAATTGAGTTGAAATTAGTTAAATTCAGATTTGGCGATGGTTGAAAAAATAAATATCAAAGTTTGGTCAATGATTTATCAAAAAGCAATTTAATTACAGTGTCATTGGGTGCGAATGACTTCTTACACGCCATTGGTGAAAGCGCTTCTAATTTACCACTAAACGAAATTGTAAAATTAATTAATTCTAAACAAGTAAACTACTCATATATTTCTAGTTTAGTAAATGATTTATTCAATAATTTATTCAATAATATTCAAAAAAGACAAGAGGAATTTATTGATAGAATTCAAAAGTTTGCACCTAATTCTAATATTAACTTTATAGGTTTCCCTACTCCATTAAACACAATTATGAATTTAGTTGATCGTCATATAAATAAATATGATAAAGATGCTAAATTCAATTTAAGTACTATTTTACTAGACTTAATAAACAAGAAACTTAAATATACGGCCACAAAGAAAAATACATACTTCATCAATCCATTTAACCATGATTACTGAGTAAAAAATGCTGAAATTTTAACTCCGTCACTATTTGATATACACCCAGGTGAAAAAGGTTATAAAAAAATAGCTATAGATTTATTTATTAAATTAATTTCAACGAATCGTAACGCTAAAGAATTTTATAAACATAATATAAATTTTGGTTCAACATATCTTAATAGCGATCAAGATTCATTTTTAACTCAAATTAAATTAGATAAAGACCCATACCAAGTTATTAATGAAGTTTTTGGAGATGATTTAGATAAATTTCTACTTACCGAAGATAAACAATATTTAACTCTTAAAAATGAAAACAAATTTAATGAACAAAACTATTTTAATCGTGTGCTTGACAATGTCGGATTGGATGAAATTGTTTTTGATAAGGTATTACCAAACTTTTTTGAGTCTGACTTTTATCATAAAATTGACCCACAAAATACATTAAAGAATTTCTTAAAAAGAGATAACAATAAAAATTTATCAAGTCTTAAACATTGATTCAAAGATTCAAAAATAATCCCAAATTTATTAAAAAACGCTGAAGAAACATTCAAAAATTATGATTGAGATAATGATGGTAAACCAGGGGCAAAAGATAATAAAATCACCTATTTAATTGAAGCATTTAAAAAAGAATTATCAAACGAACCTAAAATAATCAATTTAATTTTTACATTGACGCAAACAACTGTTTTTAAAGATAATTTGATTGAATTCAAAAACATTGTTAAAAACATTTTTACCAATGTTGTTAATTTAGATATTACTAAGAAAGAAATTTATAAAGGTATAGATTTAATTTACGATAAGGAATCATCTAAAATTGCGCCTTATATTAGCAAAAATGATTTAAAAAATCTTGCAAATTTAATTTTAAATTCAGAAACTCTTAAAACCAATGTAGCTGATATTTTAGGAAACATTATCGAAGACAGCCCTAATTTTTCAAAAGCGAAATCATTCAAAGAATTATGATTTACATTTATCAAAAATCCAAAAAATTCTGATTCGATACAAAATATTTTCCACCATATTACTAGCGATTTAATTAAAAAACCGGAATTTAAATTAATGCTTCGCAACTTAGTTCAAAACTTAACTATTAATTATCCAGAATATTTTAAAAATGTAGATATTAATAATTTAGCTGACTTAACGAATGAAATTTTAGAATTTTGAACTTCGATTGATTCTGAATTAGGTATTAGTAAAGACATTACAACCGAATTAATAAATGAACTTAAATCTGATTTACCAAATAACTTCAATATAGGTCGTTTTGGTAAAAATGTAATTGAAAGACTGAAATCTAAATTTGATAAGGATAATTTAGAGTTAAATATTTTAAAATTAATAAAAAACGCATCTAAAATTAACCTTCCAAAATATAAATTATCACTTCAAGCATTAACCAAAAACGTAATAAAAATTTCTACGAAAAATAAAGAACAAACAACTAAATTCTTTGCCTCAATTTATCAAACATTAGGTACAGATATTCAAAAAATAATTAATGAAGATGATTTTTCAAGTTTAATTAACAAATTATTAAACGAACCAAAATTCGAAGACTTGATTGATAGTATTATTGAAGATGTAACACAAATTAACAGCGATAAATTAGCCGCAGCAACATCGTTATTTGATTTACCAAAGATAATATTTGAAAATATTGAAAATTCACGCACTCTAGATAATTTACTTCAACTTATTTCAAACTCTATAAGTTATCCTGAATTAAATTCAGTATTTTCTGAATTACAAAAAAAATTACCGAAAGATTATCAATCAATTAACACCGATACAATTCGTTCAATAATTAAACATACCATTACTTACCACGAATTAAAACCATTAATTGTAAGTTTTATTAAACACGGATTATTAAATACGAAAACTACCAAAGTAGACTTATCAACACCAACGACACTAGTTAAATACTGATTAGAAAATGATGGAGAAAAGCAAGCTGTCAAATTGAATTTAAAATCATTTGTAATTTCACTATCAAAAAATACTGATTTAATAGAAATAATCTCTAATATTATTTATATTGAATTAAATAAACACCAACCTTTAGGGGAAAATATTCAACTCCAACAGGTTACTCAGCTTATGACAGCTTTATTTAGGGATATTGAACCATGAAATGATAAGATAAAATTGATAGATTATATAGTTGAAGACTTAGTTGACAATTTGGAGATAAATGGTATTAATCTAGATATCAATAATTTGACAAATTCAATTGTAAAACGTATATTTGACAAAACACAACCAGAGGAATCAACACTTAAATTAATCAAAATATTTACTGAATCTAATATCATTGGTCAAAACCGTGATGTCATTAAACAATTGGTTACAAATGGATTAAATTTTGCTTCAAAAAATATGGATATTGCTGGTTCTATTTATGCAAAATTACCATCAAAAACTATTGATGATATTTCTAAATATATGACCAAAGAAGATTTTAAAATTGTGATTAACGATACAATTGAAAAATCGAAGTCAGATATTTCAATATTGCTTGACACAATTATTGATTCTGCGTCAAACAACCACGAATCATTGCAAAAAGCAACATCATTTAGAGATTTAATTAACTTATTATTTACACCTTCCGAAAATGAGAAAATTATTGCTCAAGCCTTAGAAAGAATTATTGTCAATGCTATTTCTCACCCTAATATATTCAGTTTATTGAAAGGATTATGATCTGAAAATATTAAACCGTATGGTGTAAATTCTGATGATGTAGCAAATACCAAGTTCGCTAAAGACTTGTTTAATGAATTGCCTAAACTTATTAAGGAAATAGGATTAATCGAAAAGGTTATTAAGTCGATTTCTCAGTCAGCAAAAAATAACGATTCTACTCAACTGCTTATTGAAAATATTGGCAAAGACATAATAAATGGACTACATTTAACGGATTATAAATTAGCACAAATAATTTTAAAATCAGATACATTGGTTCAAAATAAACAAACTCTAAAAGAGGACATTCTAACAATAGTTAATAAAATAACAACTGATGATACATTGACTGAAAAATTTGTAGTTGATTTCAAATTAGATTCTGCATTGACTAAACTAGGCGTCACTCAGCAATCAGCAGTAAAAACCTTACAGAGCGCATTCAAATCACAGGAATTAAAAAATATTTTAGAAGCATTTTTGAATGAATTATTCAATAATAACGAAAAATATGCCTCATTAGAATCATGGCCTAATGCATTAGGCGAATTCTTTAGATCATCGAATGCTACAACAATTAGAGATAGTTTAAAACATTGAATAAGAGAAATCTTCACAAATAATGAAGATGTGTCTAACGCATTAGGAAAAGGGTTAGCCAAACTAATGCGTTCGAATGGATTTAACTTCGCTGAAGAAAAAGACCATATTGTTCAAGATTTTATTAAATCTTTTGCAAAACAAGCTGTAAACACAAAAATTCTTGATGATATTGTCGATTCATTATTCTCTAAACTTAAAGAAATAGATAAGCACGAACTTTCTAAATTCCCTGAACTTATCCAAAACGCTTTTAAAGAAGGGGCGATGAAATTTATCTCCAGTGATGGTGTAGTTATGCTAAGTAAAATATTTGAAAATAAAGATGTTTTTAAATCAATATTTTCAAACTTAGATACGAAAGCATATTCAGATTTTATTAATTTATTATTTGAATCTTCCCCAGCTGATTTTAATAAAGGTATATACGCAATTATGTTTGCTAAACCTAATGAATCAAGCAACTTCAATGCTTCGAGTGGAATATCTGGAATAATTAAAGGAGAGTTTGGAGCATTTATTGAAATATTCGTATCACCTTTAGTTGATCAATTCTTTAAAGAGTTAAATGAAAGTCAAAAATACACCGATATTAATGAACTAAAGAAAAATACTCAGGCCTACCATAGTATTTGACGTTTTTATGCATTTCTAAGTCAAATTCTTTACACAAATTCTCCGGGTGGATTATTCTGAAACAGAACTGGTTTAACAGCTGAGGCATTCACGATGGAAGGTTTTATAGCTGCTTTCAAAAATAAAATTTCAAAATACCCTAATTTACTTGATAAGTATTCAAACAATTTAAGGATAATTGGTTTTGCCAACAAAACAACACCTTTATCCTACTATATATCAGGACAGCAATTATTGTCTAGCTGATTAGGAACATATAATTCGAGATCAGGCGGACTAAGCAGTACATTCTATGGACGTGACCACACATTGGTTTATATTTATTATGGAAATAATAAAGATTCAAAATACAATAATACCAAAACATTCAAACAAGTTTTACTTGAAGATATGTTAAAAGGATACCAACCCACCGAAACAAAATAACTCTTTAACTAGGTTATTTTGTTTTTTTTCGGAAAATTTATATTTTTATGAAAAAATAATTACAAAACTTCTGTTTAATTGAATTAAATTGTATTTATATGTTAAAATTAAAATCACATATGCAATAGGAGGTTATCATGGGTCTTACTGGATGAATATTAACAGTAATTTTTTGCTCAATAGCAATGGGTTGCGTTGGAGGATTTATTGGCTTTTTTATTGCTCGTAGTAAAATCCAAAAACAAATTAAAGAAAACCCTCCAATTACTGAAAAAATGGTTAGAGCGATGTTTCTACAAATGGGTAGAAAAGCTTCTGAACAACAAGTCAGAAATGTTATGCGTTCAATCTACGCCGCTAAAGATAACTAGATACAGATTGCTCTGTATCTTTTTTATTTAGTAGATTTAAAAATATTATTGTATAATAAGCAAGATTAACATATAACCATGTAACTTTTATATATTTTTTTAAATAATTTAGTAATAATAACTCCCTTATAAAGTACTTAGGGAATTTTAACATTATATTAATTATAATAATAGGAGCAAAATGAAAAAAATAACAAAACTATCACTAGTATTTACCAGTTTTTCAGCATCTGTTTTACCACTTGTATCAGCAGCATGCAATAATGGCAATTCAAATCAGATTAAACCAAATACTGGTACTCAAGAAAGCGACCAAAGCGCAAATAACAATCAATTAACTATTGACACAAATCTAAATTCACTGGGTAAAACAATGAACGCCTTAGAAATTAAAGAGCGTTTAGATTTAATGCTTGAAAGCGGAAAATCTAATGAAGAAATAATCAACTATATTAATTTATTTACTATTAAACCAATCAATGTACCCACTAGATCCTCACTTACTTATTTAAATGCCGAAACAACAGGAAAAGGTGATTTAATTTTAAATTTCAAATTAAAACAAGATAAAACCAAATCTGAAACTATTTCTAAAAAGTACACAAATTTTGAGTTATATAACGAAAAAAGCGGTGAATCGGGAAAAATTAGTGGCGGAATAGCTCAAGTCGGAGATTTAAAAATAAACACTGATGTCAATAGAAACGGGAGAAAAATTGGTGCAATGGAATTTAAAACTAAATTCGACGAACAATTTGATTCTGTTAATGGTGATGCAACAAAAATTTTAGACTGAATGAAACAATATATTGACATCGAAGGAGATTATTCCAAAAATTCAAAATGAGTATATACAGTTCATAAATCAACACACCATCATGGAGATTATAATTTGCACGCATATATTAGTGCAAGAGATAGAATTACTGGTCGAGTTTACAGAGCGTTTGACGGCGACGGAAACCCAGGTATAACTTTTTTAGGATGGAATAAAGTTAAAAAAATTGGGAATATTTTTATGGAAGAAATTTCAAATGTCTCACTAGAAGGTACAAAAATTAAAGCAGACCAAGTCGCAAAAGAAATCAACTCAGCATCGACAATCGATGAAAAATTAAACATTATTAAAAAATACAGCACAGAATCATTTGATGAATACTTTAAAGGTGATAATACCCAAGTTGACTACCAAATAAAAGCTGAAGAAAATAGCACAGATATTAACCAATTACATTTAATTTTCAATGTTAAAGGGAAGGCAGAACACGAATTCAACATTGAAAAAGAAACTAAAATAACATTGAATCGTTTCTTTACCAATCTAAAAGTGGGTGATTATACAATCAACACAGCTGACAGCAATTTTAAACACCACGCTAATGAATTGTTGGCTTGAATAGGCGGAAAACAAAACAACGTACATCCAAAAGAAATTGAATTAAAAGAATATTCAGACCAAATTATGACTATTTTCAATAGTGACAAATATACAGATTACGGCAAAAAAGTTGGAGTAGCTATCGATTTAATTGAAGATTTGGTTTTCGATTTACAAGACAAGTGAGAAGAATTAGATAATTATAAAAATATTTTAACCGAAGATGAAAAAGCATCTGTAACTAAAATGTTCAATAATTATGATTATGTTAAAAAAATTCGCATAAATGGTACACTTTCTAAAAAAGCTAATGAAATTGGTGAATTAACTGATCCGATTAAACAAAAACAAGGATTTCAAGAACTTGCAAAATTAATGAAAACACAATTGTTAAACGGATGATCTCTTTGTTTAAAAATGATATTAAGTGGGGCTGAAAAAAGAGCTTCTGAATATACTAAAAATAATATTAAACACATAATTTTAGAAAGAATGATCGACAAATCAAAAGAAATGATTGCAAATCAAAAGTATGATTATATTAATTACCAAAATATAATGGAAAATATCAACTACGAATTAGATAATTTTAAATTTGGTGACCTTGAAAATCTTAATTTCGAACAATTAGTTGAAGTTATGAGAAATATCTTGGAATATTCAATTACCAAGGATTCAACAAATGATAACTTTACTTACGAAATAGACAGGAATGCACATGCACCTAAAGTAAAAGACCATACAAATTCAGCAACAGGTGCTAAAGATTTTTCAGTTTTAACACTAACAATAAACGTAACTAATAAGAAAAATAATTCTGTTGAACCAATAACATTTAACATAATTTTTAAACACTCGGAGAATTGATAATATGAAGCAAAAATTTAAATTCTTTGTAGGGTTGTTATCTCCAATTTTACCAGCTACAATGCTAACAGCTGCTTGTTCTCAAACAACTAAACAAAATAGTGATTTAAAACAAAACTCCCATCAAAATTTGGAATTAACAGAAACTCAAAAAATTAAAAAAATATTTGCCGAATTTATTGAAATTATCAACAAAATCAAACAAAAATTTGGTTCAAACCAAGAACAATTTTTAAACAAGAATACTCGTTTTTCTAAGTTCAGTAGCGAATTTAGTTTGTTAAATAATAAAGATGATTCAGAATCTGTTTTATTATTAATTAAAAAATTTTCTGACATTACAACTGTCGGTAATTATATTTTGGCCAAAAATGAATATGCGAATTGGTCACACGATCATAAAGATTTATATGAAGAATGATTTAAATCTAATGCTGGTGTAGAATTAGTTAAAAATTCCCTAGGAATTATTGACGATGCCAAAATTCAAATCCAGACTAATACTAAAAAAATTTCCTTGGAAAATAATGCAAATTCAATTTGGGCTTTTGAAGACTATTTAAATGACCTTGGTAACAAAAATTTTGAAGATAAGACGATTCAAGAAAAATTAACTAGATTAAAAAACTTTTTTAATGACTATATTTACAACAATGATAAATGAGATGAGGACCAACACGACTCACTACATAATGAAGAAAATCATAGTTCAGACAATCATACCCACACCCATTCACACGCAACCTTGAATATAACTTTGAATTCAATCAGACAAAATAAAGAATTTGTTGAAGAATTCGTAAAAGTCTTAAACCTTAGAAAAGATTTCGAAAAATTATCAGATCAAAAGAAACGTGAATATTGACTAACTAATTTATTTGATAAAATCAAATTTGATAAAGAAAATCTTTTAAAAATTGCTAATGAAGCTGAACAAGAATTAGAACTTCAGAGACAATTAGCAATTAAAGCTCTTGATAAAATCAAAGCAATTGAAAATATAATAAATCCTAGTTAATAACTTATCACACCATCGGGTGTGATTTTATTTATAAAATTAATTCAATAAAGCAGGTTTTCAAATATTTTTTTTATTTATTTTGTGTAAAAATCATTATTTTAGCGATAATTTTGCATTTTTTAAAAAATGCCCGAATTCACCTTTTTTTTTTAATTAATTTGATAAAATTAGTATATATAAAAATAGGAGAAACATATTATGAAAAAGAAAGCAATTAATATACTATTGGGGGGGGGCATAGTATCAACAGTTTTAGCGACTGGTGTTTCAGTGGCACAATCCAACAGTTTTATATTAAATAAAACGGATTTTAAAAATAAAAAAAGTTATGAACTTTCCGTCAACGATGTTGACGTTAGATTTACCGGGAGATATATCGGTGCAAATAACATCAATATCAAACAAGGAAAAACAACAAAAGATAAAGATGGTAATCCGATTAGTTATGTTCTGGTTAATGTTGAAACAATAAAAAATGGTAAAAAAATAACTGGTGAATTTAAGATTGATAATTTCAAAACATCAAAAGATGATTTTTACAATAGTAATTTAAGCGTTAATGGCGATAAAACTAAAACACCAGAAGAATTTGCACATTTTATTAATCAGGATAAGTTTGTACCTAAATTAAACAATTTACACAATCCGCTTATTTACGATGTTGCATTTTCAGATGCTAAGGTCAGTCTAGGTGGTATTGATGTACTGGTTACTATCACTGACAAAAATGATCAAAACGACAGTTTTTCAGGTGTGGTTAGAATTAATAAAAATGAATTTAAAAATATTGAAAAATTAACAAAAGTTATTGGTGATGCTGAAGATACTAAGAAAAAAATTGATTCAATTGCTGGTGAAAATAGTAAAAAAACAGAAGTCGTTAATGCAAAAAAAGAACTAGATAAAGCTATCGAAGATGGTAAAAAAGTTAAAGATAATCCCAATTCAACTCAAGATGAAATCAATGATGCTGAGAAAAACATCAACGATGCAAACGCCAAAGCTAAAAAAATTGTTGAAACTGTTGATAATAAGAACAAAACAGATAAAACTATTTTAGACAAAGTTATTACTGATGCTGAAGATACTAAGAAAAAAATCGATTCAATTACTGGTGAAGACGCTAAAAAAGCTGAAGTTATTGATGCTAAAAATGAGTTAGATAAGTCTATTCAAAACGCAAAAAAAGTTAAAGATAATCCAGTTTCGACTCAAAAGCAAATCAATGACATGGAGGTTGATTTAAAACAAGTTAATAATAAAGCTAAGAATATTATAGATTCAGTCAATAATAAAAATATTTCACCGTTTGTGGAAGGTTTGGAAAAATTATTAAGCATGTTAATAAATGCTAATAACTGATTAGATGATAAATTCGCAAAATGATATCCATCAGCAGATCAATATTATCTAGAGTTCAAAAAAAGATTAACAGAGACAATAAAAGAAACAGAAAACTATCTGAATAAATCTAATAATTCCGATGCGAATACTCTATTATTAATTTCGGATTTATCAAAAATCAAATCTGAAGCAGATGATTATGTTCAGTATTGGTCAAATAAACATATTAAAAGACATGTTGAATTAATAGAAGAAATAAAAAGTCTAGATAGTTTTTATAAAGATAAAATTACATCAATAAAAACTAATGACAAGTATTATGATAAAGTAGCTAAAGCCATAAATGAAATTGAAATTTTTATTGAGAAAAATAAAAATATAGTTGTCGGAGAGCTTAATTTCCCTCAAATTGAAGAGAAAGACCATGAAATGGGGGTTCTTAAATATAATATCATGAAGATTTTTATGGATATCAACAAAGAAAAAGAGCCCTTGATTACCTCGATTTGATATTTATGATATGATAAATATCTTAAAGAATTATTGCCAAAGGTTTTAGAACTAAAAACCAACGATAACCTTAATGAAATTGAAGAATTTGTGCTTAGCGAAAAAGAAACAAAAAAATACGAAACAATTGCCGAAATTGGTAATCTTGCTTATCATGATTATCCTAATGACCCTGATATTAATACACTAGAGAAAGTATACAATGATTTAAATAAAATAATTACTATTGGTGAAAATATTTTAAAAAAATATTCACAAAAATAACTTAAATATTTTCAATATATCAGCGATATATTTTAAACCTAGCATTGAAATTAATTCAATAAATAAAAAAACAAATTACGCAGATAAGACTGCGTTTTTTGTTACACATACAAAAAAACAAGCCAATTAATTGGTTTGTTTTTTTGAATTCTTTACCCAAGTATTTAAGGCAGTAATTATAAAATGACTAATAATTGTTGATAAAATAGCCGCTGCAAGTGAAATAATTACTCTTAAAGAAATATTTAATGAAGTAAAGGAAGTAAAAATCATTGCTAAAAACATCAATCCTATAGGAACTATGTAAGTCATAGACTTCAAATTAATTATTCTAAAGTAAATCAAAATAACTCCTAAAGTTAATGCAACAATAAAAATAGCAAGAGGCACAAAAATGATAACTCAATGATTAAAAATCTTTTGACCTTGAAAATCATTAGTACCTATGAGTCACATAATTAATAAAGGTAATACCTCTAGCAAAGAAATGAAAAATATTGCTCTTAAAGGTGCGTATTTACTCATAATGTGCTTTTTGTTTGTTTAACATTGAAATAAATTCATCTAAAGTTACAGTATTGGTTTCGTTTTCGCCGTATTTTCTATATGAAATTGTTTTATCTTTAGTTTCTTGTTCACCAAGAATTACTTGATATTTAGATTTAGAAATTTGTGCTTCACGAATCTTTTTGTTCAAACGTTCATCGCGATCATCTAATTTTACGCGGAAATCGTGAGCAAATAATTCATTAGTAATTTGTTGAGCGTATTCAATATTTTCCTCTAAATTTACCGGAATGACCGTAATTTGTTTTGGAGCCAATCAGAAAGGTAATACACCTTTAGTTTGTTCTAGCAAGATGGCAACAAAACGTTCGTAAGTACCGATTAGGCCACGGTGAATCATTACCGGACGAGCGTCTGCTCCATTTTTATCTGTGTATTTAAGGTCAAATTTCATTGGTTGTAAAAAGTCCAGCTGGATTGTTGCTACAGTAATTTCATGACCTAACGCAGTGTGAATCTGAATATCAATTTTTGGTCCATAGAATGCCGCTTCGCCCGGGATAGCTTCATATTTAACATTTAATGAATCAAGAGCGTCTTTAAGCATCTTTTCACTCTTTTGTCACATTTGTTCATCATCGAAATATTTTTCTTTATCTTGAGGGTCTCTTAAAGAAAGAGAAATGAAACTAATTTGGGTTTTAAATAATTTTAATGTTTCATCGATTTGACTATACATACGAACAATTTCATCATAAATTTGATCTTCGCGCACATACAAGTGCCCTTCAGTTAGTAGCATACCTCTCACACGTTCTAAACCAGTTAAAGCACCTGATTTTTCATAGCGGTATAACATTGATTGTTCAGAAAATCTAATTGGTAAATCGCGGTAAGACCTTTTTTCCAAACCATAGCAAACGTTATGGTGCGGACAAGTCATTGGTCTAGGAATTAAACGTTCATTTTCAACTATCAACGGTGCAAACATGTCATCTTTATAGTGTGCTAGGTGACCAGAAATCCGATAAAGTTCCTCATTACCAAAATGAGGTGTTAAAACTTCAGTAAAACCGTATTTACGGTCCATTTTTAATACTAAGTTTCTAATTTCATTGTGAATATACATACCATCTTCTAATCAAATTGGAAAACCTTGACCTGTTAATGGGTGCAAGGCAAAGATTTTAAGGTCTTTACCTATTTTCCGATGGTCGCGTTCTTTACGATCTTTTAGCAATTCTAAATAATCATCTAATTCTTGTTTAGATTCTCAAGCCGTTCCATAAATACGTGTCAGTTGAATATTGTCTGAATTTCCCCGTCAATAAGCACCGGCCAATGATAATAATTTGAAATTTTTCAGATTCTTTGTGCTTTCAATATGACCTCCAGCACATAAATCTTTAAAAACTATTTCGTGATTCAACGGATCTTGCAAGGCATAAAATGTAATAGTTTCACCACGTTGTTTTAATTCATCATAAAGTTCTTTTTTATATGGTTTATCAGTAAAATCATATTCAGATTCAGGAATTTGAATAGTCACTAAATTTCGTGATGACAATTTTTTCATCAATTTCTCTATTTTGTTTAATTCTTGGTCGCTGATTGATTCGGGGAATTCAAAATCATAATAGAAACCTTCATCAGTAGCTGGGCCAAATCCTAATTTAACACCAGGATAAAGTTTTTCTACAGCTGCACCCAATAGATGCGAACAAGTATGATTTAATAATTTATTTGCTTGTATTTTCATTTTTACCTCTAATTAAAGCCCATCTTATGAGCTAGTTCTTTTAATATTGGACCACAAATTTCTTTAGCTTTCAGTGCTCCTTGTGTAGTAACCTCATCTATTTGTTGTTTAGCAATTTCATAATTTTTTTGTATCTTGATTAATTCTTTTTTAACAATATCAGCAACCGCTGTTTTAAATTCAACATAATTAGCATTGGCAAATTTTTCTTCTGCTTCTTTTAAAGTTATTTCAGCTAGTGATGCGTAAATATTTAATAGATTTAACACACCAGGCTTATCTTCTGAAATATAAACCTTATTTTCGGAATCGGTCACTGCTTTCATAATTTTTTTGTAGGCCAATTCGGGATCGTCATGTAAATATATTGTGCCTTTTGTTGATTTGTCGCTTTTAGACATTTTTGATTCAGGGTTGGTTAGTGATTTGATTCTGGCGCCAACTGGCGGTATCACACCATTTGGGATTTTGAATCTGGTTTTATATCTTTTATTTAATCTTTCGCCAATAGTTCTGGTTAATTCTAAATGTTGTTTTTGGTCTTCGCCAATAGGCACTACATCAGCATTATAAATTAATATATCAGCAGCCATTAAAACCGGATACATCAATAAACCAACTGGTATTTTTTCAGTACCATTATCTTGTTTTTCTAATTTCTGTGCTTTATCTTTAAATTGAGTCATACGATTTAATTCACCAAGAGATACTTCTGACGTCATCAATCATTGCGCGTATGCATGTTCATATAAATCTGACTGATAAAATATATTAGCTTTCTTTGGATCTAAACCACAAGCAAGATACATTGCCACAATTTCCCTACGAGCTTGTAAATTTTCTTTTGGATTCACTCCCCCAGTTGTCAGTCCATGTAAATCTGCTACAAAGTAATACGCATCGTAATCTTCTTGCATTTTAACGAAGTTTTTTAGTGCCCCGATATAATTACCAAGAGTTAAATCACCAGTTGGTTTAATACCGCTAATTAAACGTTGTTTCATCTGCCCCCCTTTTTTTAAATTAATAAATATAATTGGTAATTATATTACAATGTTACCATTAAGCTAATTAATATTAATATAAATATCAATAGTGTTCAAATATTATTCAAGAATCAATCATTACCAAACCGCTCAGTTATATATAATATTTATTAGTATAGAAATTTACGAATTATATTGAAATATGAGTAAATAAGTGTTAATACTAATCAAGATTTAACAAAATAATTCTTTATTAAGTCTTTAGATAAAACTATTGGTATAATAATTACATGACAAAGAAAGATAAATTTATTATTACAATGTTAACTATTTTTACACTTGGTTTTTGTTGACTATATTGATCTCAAAAAAACAAAAAACAAGCCCTTGTTTTACAAGGCAAAGAAAATGTAAAAATTTCGTTCAATCAATCTAATGAATTAGTTAATCTTTTAGGTGGAGATGGTAATATACTTAATCTAGAAGCTAAGGGCTCGAAATTAATAATTGAAGTTCTAAATAAAGAAAATGTTATGTTAGCTAAAATCTTAGAAAAAAACATTGCCACAGGTGCGTTCGTAAACACAAATAAAGTTACATTAATAATGGGCGAACATGCTACAGCATACGCTAAATCAATGTCAATTTAATAATTAATCTTGAATTACTTCAAGATTTTTTTACCAAAATACACATTTAACACTGAAAATAGAGAAATAAAAAGGACTATGTCCTATTAAATTATTTAAGATTTAAAGACCCATGAGTGTGGAAACAAAGAATTAAAATCGTAAATATGATTCCTAAGAAAAACATAATTAAAGTAATAATTCATTTATGTTTTTTCATATTATTGTGGTAAAACTCAGGTAAAAATTCAATCATAGCTGTAAATACCATTACACTACCCACGACTGACATAATAAACGCTTTCAATCATGGGATTGTATCGATTAAATCTCCTCCAAACAAACCAATAAAAATAAATGGAATTATTAACGATAGCGCACCAATCGAATTCAATACAGCAAAAACTGGTTTAATACCCATTTCACGTTGACGATAGAAAAAGACAACTTCTTCAGGTATTGTGTGTAAAACAAATGAAACGAAGAACGCAACCGATATAGCATTTACATTTGAGTAAACAATTAAGTTATTTAAACTGATACCAATTAATAATCCCTCAGGAATTCTGTGTCCCAAAAGTAGAATTAAGGCAGTTCATTTATTTTTAACTTTAGGGTTATTTTCTTGAACATCAGCAATATCATTTTTATTTCAAATATGATCTGCGTGAGTGTGTTGGTGTTGGTGTTCACCCACATGGTGGCCTTCTTCATGAGTGTGGACGAAAACAGAGTTGTTTAACTTATATTTTCTCTTAATTGTGTTGTAAACTACAAATTTGATTGTGAAAGCACTAATAATTCCTAACAAAGCACCGCCAACTATTACCAAAATATTGTATAAATAAATATTTTTGGGAGGAATATTAGTCCCTTTTAAACCAGCACCGGTGCTTGTTATTTCAATTGCTTCTCTTAGGTAACCGAAAGAACCAAGAATTATAAACATACCAGTAATAAATGAATATAAGTAAATTGAAAATTCTTTTTTAGGTTTTTTGATAATTAGAGGAACAATAGTAGCAACCAAAATCGGAATGCAAAGTAGAATTATTGAAACAATTAGACCAAAAATGAATTTTGATATTGACTCGCTTGCGTGAGTATAAGAGAGTACGCTGTTCAACCAATTATAGAGTTGATTTAATTTATTATCCATTATTTTTCTCCAAATCTAACTCAAATGTGTGTGTAAAGTAATAAAGTGGCTCATTAGGTTTTTTTGAATCAAAGTTTTTTGATGCAAATTTAGCTTTAAAAGTCAATTTATTATTTTGTAATTTTATAAAGGAATTATCACTTTCTATTAATTGCATTTCAAAACGCAACACTTTAGTATGATCTTTGAATACATCATTAATTATTTCTTCATGGATGTGATCATAGGCACCACCAGCAACATCTCATCCAGAGTGCGGACGAGTAGCAACAAGCGATATTCTGAGTTTGTTTTTGATAAATTTTTCAGTGTCTTGCTTGGTTTTAATACCTTTAATTGCAGGAATAATAATATTTTCTATAGCTTTACTTGAATAATTTTGTTTAAAAGTTACTTTAATAGTTTCGGTTTTAATATTTTTAGGATTTGAAATAGTTGTTTCAAAATCACTGAAATTCCAATCATCCGCATGTTCATTAAATGTACCATCTAAGCAACTCGCAGATAACGCCACGGGGCAAAAAATTGAAATTGGAGTTAAAAACTTCAGTATTTTTTTCATTTTTATTCCTTTCATTCAAAATAATCAATAATATTATTTTGATCTTTTAAATTCACTTGTGAATTTTTTAATAAATAATCAATATTAGCATTGACTATATTATATTTACTTATCTGTTTGTTAATCTTAGTGAAGTCAGTACCATTGAACCCATACCATTTTATGATTTTGTTGCGATTAATGTCATTTAGCATTGAATTTTTGTTTTTATCCAAGAAATCAACCTTAAGCAACACGCAACCAGGTTCGTTACTTAATCCCAAATATTTTACATCAATATCATCAATTAAATCATTCTTATTATTACTATTACCAATTAGATATTTAAATACATCAATTCCAAATTTAGTTTTTAATTGTTCAATTAAAATTGTATTATTATCTACATTGTGGGCCTCATATTTTGTCATAACTCTGTTGTTGAATAAAGTTAGATTATCTTTTAATTTGTAAACCTGTAAACTTAATAATTTTAACAGCATTTTTTCGTAGAACTCGTTAGGGTCAATAACTCTAGTTATTCTATTTATCTTTCCTTCGCCCAATTTCTCATCTCAGCCATATCCGTAAATATTATTGCTATTTCAATCAGTGTCTAGATTTGTTTTATATCCAGCAAAAGTATGGTAGTGCGAATTAATGTCGATTGAATATCATTTATAGAATTTAATTGAGCCGTCTAGTTTAGTAACCTTAATTTTCAACTCTATTAATGACAATGAATCATTAAGATATTCGTCATTTATTTTCTTATCAACGATTTCATATTTCAAATCAACATTTTTCCGGTGTTCTGGAACTACTATTTCAAAGTACTTTTCATCATTTTTCAAGAATCATAAAAATGATCTCGCACTAACTTTATTGTATAAGTAAGTCGGATTGACATATAATTCATAT
Source organism: Mycoplasma zalophidermidis (assembly GCF_024742155.1). Classification (NCBI taxonomy): domain Bacteria; kingdom Bacillati; phylum Mycoplasmatota; class Mollicutes; order Mycoplasmatales; family Mycoplasmataceae; genus Mycoplasma; species Mycoplasma zalophidermidis. The sequence continues at coordinate 84,223 of NZ_JANSFS010000003.1, forward strand.
TGATTATTTTCCAATGATAAAGGATTAATATATTTTAGAATCGTAATATCATCATAGAAAACATTGACGTATTCATTAAATAAAACCTCATCATCGTCAATATCTAAAGTGTGTTTAAAATCACTAACTGAATTGTAATCTCTAAATAATGAATTATAGTTTTTTACATTATCTTCATTGTAAGGAATTAAATAATCCTGATTTAATTGTCCGATAATGAATTTTTTATTTCTAAGGTTTTTGCTAAGCAATGATTTACCATCAGAATCCAGAAAATCAATAGTTATAACAGGTGCGTTTTTGTGATATCTACCATCATTTGATTCAATAAAATTATTTACTGAAATTTTTACCTTTTGAATTGGTTTTAAACTGCCGAAGTCAAATCTCTTAAGCTCAAATAATATTAGGTCTTCTCAGTAACTAATTTGTTCTTTATTTTTAGCTCAAGCCTTCGCTCTTATTCAATTAGGAGTTATAAAATTTGGTATAGTGATGTTTAATTGGTCGTTAATTGTTGATGTAGAAATTCTTTTAATGATGCTATTAATATCTGGGAAGTCAATATTCAAATCTTGGTCAAAGATATAATCATAACGTTCGAATAAAAGATCATAATTATCAATAGTTGACTTGTTTTTGTCGACCATAATATATTTTCAACCATGTTCTTGGTCATTAATTAAATGTAAACCTAATTTAGCTGTTGGCTTATAATTTAAATACTTAGAAAGTGATAATTGTTTGTTTTTAGTTTTAACTAGAATATCATTGTCTTGAAAAGCTATATCAGATGAATTAAGTTCATTAGATTTCGCAATAAATAAAGGACGAAATTTATTTAATATTTTAAGTTGTTCAATAGTGAATTTATTTAAAATTGATTCATTAGTGTTCAAACCGTATTTTAATTCTTTATTAACTTTAATATCAAAATCATTATTACAGCTCGCTGCAATAATACAAGGACCGATTAAAAAAGGAAGAAAGGTTAAATTTTTAATTTTCATAATTTTCTTTCGATACTATGATATCCTCAAAGTATATTAAATTATCATCACGTGTTGGTTTATGTATTCACGATTGAATGAGTTCATATTTAAAATCGTCTAAATCAACATTATTTTCGGTGTTATATGTAGGAGTTAATAATATTTTTAATTCCGCAATCATATTAATGATGTCGTAGTAATTAAATTTAGAATGTAATTTAAAGGCGAACTCTCTCATATTTGATTCATAATCAGTCGGCAACCAATTATCAATAGTTTCTAAAATATATTGTGAATCCATTTTAAAATATTCGGCAAAATATTCTCTAAACTTTACCAAATATTTAAACTTCATATTATCAATATAAGGCAGTAAATTTATAAAATTATTATTATTCAGAGTTAGTAATTGAATAAAAAAGTCAATTGTATTTTTTGCATTAAAAGTTATTTTTTCATAATAATTCTCAACAGTTTTATCATTTATATCAACTATTTTTATAATTAATCTTTCGTCAATTTCTGAAAAAATTTCATTTATCACTTCTAATGTTTTGAAGTCGAATGCTTTAATATTAAAAGGTATAATCATTGTAATTGTTTGTTTAGAGGACAAATTATAATCATGATAAAACTTATTCAACAACAAGTTAATATTATTTTTTATTTCATTAAATCAACGAGATTTTAATTGAGTTTTTAAATCTAAATAACTATCTTTCTTGTAGTAATCCTCTTTTAACACTTGTGAATAATACTCAATTTTCTGCGATTCCGTAAAAATTACCGCTTTATTTAAATGGTCTATTGCATCCAGTATCCTAATATAGTTAGTATTTTTAGCATTAGAAATCAAAGCATTGGGAGAAATTAAATTATCATAATATTGTGTCTTATATAGGTTGAAATTCAAAGTAAACTTGTTTATTATTTGTTGTAAATTATTTCTTAACACAAAGCCTCTACCATTATAAAAAGTAGATTCGTTTTTATTGATTACGTCAGACTCATACATGAATTTATCATATAAATCTACATCACTAATATTTGATATAGTTTTAAATCTGGGTAATAATACATTTATCGAAGAATTGTTTTTAGTTTGGACAATATTCAGTTTGACACCATTGTTTTGCGATTTAAAATCTCGTATGTATTTACTTTGTTGTAAATTATCAAATTCATCTATAGTTTGAGATGTAATTAAACCCTGTTCATATTCATTCATCAAGTGAATTCTATGAGTTTGTAATTCAACACTTCCTACTGGATTATATTTTAAAATAACTTTTTTAAGATCTTGCTGGAAATTCGCAATATACTCAGTATGTTTTAAGTCATTAATTATTAAACTATATGCCCCAGCGGATCATTCATTATCTCTATAGGCCGTAAAGATTTTGTTGTTTGCAAACTCGTTTAATAATAAGTTAACATTAGGTACTTCTACTATATTAAACTTAAATTCACTATCAGAATAGTTATTATTAAAAGTTAAACTGTTTTTTGTGTCAAAACCTAATAATGATAAATGTTTAAGATTTTTATTTGTTAAAACAGCTGATTTAATTGATTTAAGTACATCTAATCCTGTAACTTTTGTATTAGTTTTTTGGCCTTTATCGTATCAAAACAAATCGGATTTAATATGAAAAATGACTTGTTTAGAATTTGATAAACAATTTGTGAAATTTTCTGAATTGATTGATTTAGGATTAGACGAAACTAAATCATAAATATAATTCTTATACCCACGGTTAATATCAACTTTTATTAACTTGCTAGGGTTCTTGAATTCATCTTCAGAGTCCGTATCAAAAAGATGTTTTTGGCCGTTTTTAGTTATTATTGTTATTTTGTCAATAATTCCAAATTTACGAAATTTTCCAACAATTCCATTTCTTGCGAAATATTTATTTAAGTAATCATATTTTGCTTCGCCGACAAACTTATATCTAAATATGTAATTACCAACCAATGAGTCATGTAAAGTATTTTTATAGCCTCAAACACCACCTGTTTTGGGTAGATTTAAATATGTATCATTGACGCCATTTTTTTCCAAAACATACACATTTTTAGCAATATTTTGTCTCGTTGTACATCCAAGAACAGTTAAAGGAGTTATACATAAAGGTAATATTGATGATAAATATCTTTTACTCATCTGACCCCCTAAAATTTACATAACTTTTATTTAAACTAAATGCTAGGAATTTAAAACCAAACATTAAGCCAGTTATTAACACAAATAACGTTACCAAATATCAAGGATTAATTGATATTAAATCTAATGCTTCTTTAATTACTGTTCCAAGGGTTAAGGTTGATGTATCAATTGAAAAAATTGATAACGCAGTATATGTTAAGAAAATCAAACTTAATTGCTCTGTGGCTTGAATTAATTGATAAAGCAATACTGGTTTAAAAACTGTTCTAATTAGTAGATCTAAGTTACTAAAACCGACGGATTTATCAGCATTTATAAATTCATTTTCTAGTATTTCGCATGTTTTTTGATAAGAACTAATAAATAATGTTATTGTTGAAATTACAGAAAAAATTATTATTGCATTTACAATAGTATTTTTAACTAATAAAAATACGATTACTGAGATAAAGACATAAGGTAGCAAAGCAAATGTTGAAAAGATTTTTTCAATAATTTGAGAAATAGATTTTTTGAAATAGATTGCAGTTAATGAACCTAAAATAATCGATAAGTATACTGATATAATTACAGCTGAAACTGAAATTACGATTAAACTAATTAATGTTGAAATCAATCTAGCGAAAATATCAATACCCTGTGAATTGGTTCCTAATAAGTGCAGTTTATTATCGCCAAATAGTTTATATGCGTTAAAGGTGACGGAATAAGATACTAGACCATCTTTATCATCAATTATTTTATCTATAAATACTGAATTATTATTATATTTAGCAAATTCTCGAAATACATTAAGTTCATCGCTTTCGGGCAAAATCAAAGTTTTTCATGGGCTTAAAGAACTAGGTAATTCCGAATTAAGCGAGTAGGCATTATTGATAGTTTTATATGAACTAGGACTATAAAACAATACGGATGAAATTAAGAATATTAACACCAATAATAATACTATCAAAGAAATAACCGAAAGTTTTGACGAGAAAAATTTACTTCAATATCTTTTGGCGGAAGAAACTGGGACAACTGTTCTGACTTGCGTGGATGAATGTTTAACAAAATCAAAATTATCTATTTGTTTCATTTTACACCTCCAATTCTATAGTTTTTAACTATCTTAGACGTATCCAAAAAATAAGTAGATAAGTCGCAAACAGCTTTAATCAAACCGATTACTGAAATATTAATCAAAATTGAAAACATTAATAAATTAAAATATTGCGGCTGACCTAAATATTGAAAAATAAATGATTGACCAGGAGCATAAAAGAAACGTTCAATAATCATTGCATAGGTCATTAAGAAAATATAGAATAGCACAATATTTTGAAGCGCTTTTGCGATTCAATTTCTTAAAACTACTGTAACAAAAATTTTATATTGACTAAAACCATTTGCTCGAGATCAAGTGTAATATTCGCTTTGTAAAATTTCTTTTAGAATTGGATAATTAATCGCAACCACCAATGGTGTAATAACAATAGTTAAAATTAATATTGGAACAATCAACGACAGGAATGTCAATCAAAAATTATTGAAATAAGTATCAATATAAATGCTTGGTAACCCAACTCATTTATTAAAGCTAATAGCTATCGGTCCTAAAATAAAAATAGGGATTGAACTAAATATAAAAATTATGATATTTAGAGAGCCGGTTATTGCGTTTTTATTATTTTTTGCTAATTTGTATGAAATTACAAAACCAATACCAAAGCTTATTACAAAACTTATTAAAACAACAAATAATGTGAAATTGAAGTAAGGAACGTAGACGTGAAAAACAGAAATACTTGAAGAATTTACTTCAATATTTCCATAATTAAAACTCAAAATACTTTTCAAAAATTCTAAACCAAAATTAGTTTGATAATTTGGTACCAAACTATAACCTAATGTTCAATGAATTAATAACATAGCAAGTACTATGACTATAAAGTTGATTGCTGCGTTCTTTAAAATATATATAAAATAATTTAGAAATTTCATTTAGCCCGTTTCTACATACATATTTTATATTAAATATTTAAATTTATAATCTATTTAATATTTATACAGTGATAAAAACCAACTAACAATTTTAATAAATTAGTCGTTATTTTTCCTAAAACTAAACAAAAATGAGTGTTTTGTAAATTATTTTTCATAATTCTTGGCGAATTTACATTTAGGGAAATTAGGGCAACCAATGAATTTGTTGCCATATCTATTTTTTCTAATAATAAGTTCAGTTCCATCTTGTGGACATTTTTCATTAGCAAACTCATATGAAATTGTTGTATGTTCCATTGTTTTTTCCGCTTCGTCATAAACTCTGTTAAAGTTGTCTCAAAACTCTTGCATAACGGGTTTCAAATTGACTTTACTTTGAGCAATTAAATCCAACTCTTCTTCAACCCGAGCAGTATAACCTTCTTCGATTATTTTTGGGAATGATTCGGTTAATTTATCCATAACAATACGACCAAATTCAGTAGGGTGTAATGCTCCGTTAATATTTTCAGCATATTCACGGTCTAGAACAATTTTTACTGTTGAAGCAAATGTTGAAGGACGTCCAACTTTTATATTATCTAAGGCTTCAATCAATGAACCTTCACTATATCTCGCGGGCGGATTAGTTTGGTGGTCAGTTACTTCGAATTTTTCAACTGGAACTACTTGACCTTCACCATAATTAGGATCTTCTACTTCTTCACGTTCACCTTTAACTACATAATAACCATTAAACAAAATTTTAGATGTTGTTAATCTAAATTTCAAACCTTGTTTATCAAAAACATAAGCTTTAGACATTCTAATAGGAACATTAATTAATGCTTGTAGTGTATGTTCATAAATTAATTTATAAACTTGATAGTCATAGTTATTTAATTTAAATTTATTTTTTGCTTCTTCAGGAGTTAAGGTAATGTCTGTAGGTCTAATAGCTTCGTGGGCGTCTTGATCCCCTGAAAAACCCTTAATTTCATCAGAAACATATTCTTTACCATATTTATTTTCAATATATTTACGTGCATTATCTATAAAATATTGACTTAATCTAGTTGAATCTGTACGTGGATAACTAATTAAACCGCCATCTCCATATCCCTCATATAAATTTTGAGCTGCTCTTTGCGTTGATTGTGAAGAAAATGGAGATTTTTTATATAAAACCGCTTGTTTTAATGGCATTATAGCGCCCATTTTTTTTCTAGTTTCTCTTATGCTTTCAACAATCAATGAATTAGGTAACGAAAATATTTTTTTGGATATTTCTCCCTTTTCTTCAGGATAAATTCAATCTTTTTCACCACTTGGGTTACTTTCATTATAATAATCAGCCTTGAAATTTTCATCAATGTAAGCACACGCTTTATGATAATCTCTTGGAACAAAAGCTTCAATTAATTTTTCTCTATCAACAATTAATTTTAATGCTATCGATTGAACTCTACCAGCTGATGGTTTTGTCGGAGAGTTAGAAAGTTTTTGTTTCATTAATTTGCTTAGTTTGAAACCAATAATTCTATCCAACATACGACGTGCTTTTTGGGCATCAATTAATGCTTCGTCAAGTTTTGCTGGGTGTGAAATTGCTTTTAAAATTGCATCTTTGGTTATCTCATTATATTTAATACGAGAGTATTTATCCTGAATGTCCAAATACTTAACCAAGTGATCTCCAATGGCTTCACCTTCACGGTCAGGGTCGGTCGCAATGAAAACTTCATCAGCTTTTTTCACAGCAGACTTAAGTTTTTTAACAGTGGTTTTTTTGGTAGAATCAATCACATATACAGGTTCTCATTCATCAATTTTAATGCCCATGATTGTGTTACCAATTGTTCTAGTAGAAAGTTTGGCAATATGACCAACTGAAGCTAAAACATCATAATCATCTCCTAAATATTTTTTTATGGTTGCCACTTTGTTTGGCGATTCAACAATAACTAATTTACTCATAATAATAAATTTACCACATAATTTAACTTTATATATTAACTTTGCTAAAAAAGCTTATAAATTTCTATAGAACTCCAGTTTAACCATTTTGAGATTAAACCTTATTAAATATTCAGTACTTTTACGAAAAATACAGAAAAATAACTGAATAAGTGTATTAAGATTTTAATAAAGAACGTCAAAAAACTAATATTAACAATAAAAATATTAATTATTAATATAGGTTTCGTTTTTTTAAATCTTAATATATAATTGCTATGAGTAAATATTAATTACTCCTTGGTCGTATGACCCGGATGTCCATAAGGAGGATAAAATGCATAAATATGAAATTATGATGCTCCTAGACCCTAAAGCTAACCACGAAATTGGATTCGAGTTAGTCGAAAGCGTCTTTGGAAAATCAAACATCATTAAGGCAGAAAAACTAGAAAACACAACTCTAGCTTATCCAGTAAACCATTCAACACAAGGACAATATCTTTTAATTCAACTAAACGGAGAAGCTTCATTAGTAGCTGAATTCGTTCGTCGTTCAAACATCTCTAAAGAAATTTGAAGACAATTAGTTATCAATTTAGATACAGAAAAAGGTTTAGGTAAAGAAAGAAAGACTTGAGCTGGTAAAAAAGTTTATAATCCAGCTGAAAAATCTGAAAGAAAACCTTTCAAAAAATCTTACGATGCAGAATCAAAAGTTGAAAGAAAACCCAGAACACAAAAAGCTGAAAAAGCTGAATAATTAACCAATTAGAAATGAGGAAATATGAATAAAGTATTACTGGTTGGAAGAATTGCTAACGATATTAGAGGCTTCACTACCCCTAGCGGTGTTAACTGATGCAGAACTTCTGTAGCAGTTACAAGAAGAACAAACTCAACCGAGCCAATTACAGATTTTATACCATTAGTAGCCTGAAGATCAACCGCTGATTTTATGTCAAAATACTTGACAAAAGGATCATTAGTGTCTATTGAAGGCTCATTTACGACGGGTTCATACAACGGCCAAAACGGAGTTGTCAGAACCTATGAAGTTACAGTTGAAACAATTAACTCTTTGGAATCACGTCAACAACGCGAAAGAAGAGCAACAGATACTCCAAATATGGATAATTCATTTAATCCTCAAAGAAATCAAACTACATTTAGTGGATCATCAAAACCCACATCAAATTATGTCGCTACAGATGCACAGGTATTTAATATACCAACATCTAACACAAATGAAGCAAAACACAATTTCGCTGTATTTGATGAAGATGATGATTTACAATAGGAACTAAAATGGCAAAATTCCGTTCAAAAAAACCTGCTTTCAACAGACGTCGTAGAAGCTTAATCGCTGACTTAAACCTAAACTACATTGATTACAAAGATATTGAATTGCTAAATAAATTTGTTACAAACACAGGTCAAATTAAACCACGTGCTTTAACAGGATTATCAGCAAAAGACCAACGAAAAGTTGCAATGGCAATCAAAAGAGCTCGTTTTATGGCTCTAATGCCTTACGCTAAAGAACGTGTACGTGTTGTAAACAACCCTACACACTAATATTTTAGTTAATGACACCAACATCTGGTGTCATTTTTTTAAAAAAATGTGAGTCGAACTCACATAAAAATTATCTAATTCACTCTTTGGTATCGACATTATAAATTCGACTTGCCTTACCTGAAACCTGACCAAAATTAAAAACATTTGTTATTTGAGGGAAAACAGTTTTAGCTTGATTAATCTGAATTGGTTCTTGACCCGAAATATTAGCACTTGTAACATACATTGGACCATTTTTTAACAAGAACTCATTAAGTTTTGGGTGATTGGGCATTCTGAAACCTTGGTTATTAACAACAATACTTACTGCTCCGGGCCAGCACTTTAATGCTACATCATTTGCTTCTTCGTTTCATTCCTTAAATTTTTGAGCTTGTTCCAATGATCCAACTAGAATCATTATTTTTTTATGAGCTGGACGCTGTTTAAGTTCATAAATAGTTTCCAAGGTTGTATCACTAATTGGTCCACCAATACCGCATACAGTATCTGTAGTAGTTATAAAAATTTTTTCGTACTTGTTCATATTACTTCCATCTTAATTATTTAATCGCTACTTTAATAAGTTTTTTACTATCAAAATCAACTGCTAATTTCTCATTTTTGTTTAATTCAAACTCAAAACCATAAATCTCTGGAAATACATCCGCAATAAAACCTAGGATGAATTCGTAAACAACAATCATTGCGACAACGTCATTATGACAATATTCTTTTAATTTTTCAACTTTAGCAGCTCACTCATTATCTTTAGTGCAATTGGCATTTCTATTTACGGCCAGTTCTAGTGCCATAGAACCATTTTTGATTTCTAATCCGGCATACTCTTTAATTTTTCAACGATATTGATAACCGCTTTTAGTAATTAATTTTTCAAGTTTTTTGATGCTGGTGTAACCCAGCAGTTCCATTATTCGAATAGTTTTTAATTCTTTATCAGCAAAGGTGTTGCGACGATACTCATCGCAGATTTTTTTATAATCATCTAGATTTCCTTCAAATTCTTTAAGATTTAATTTGAATGACGGTTTATGATACTCATTATATTTTATATATCGCGAGACATAAAACACTTGATCTGTTATATCAGTTTTGGTTGTAAAACACTCTAATAAATCGAATGTATTATCATAAATATGCTTAACTAAAATTTCAAAATCTAACCATGAATCAAATCCACGTGTTCTCATTTGATTTACAAATTCAACATCATCGGTATTATTTTGGTCAAAATTATCATAACGTTGTTTGACCATATCTCTGATTTCTAAATTTCTTGTGTTTTCGTAATTTTTATTGAAAACAACATATTTATCTGCCGAACTATGAACCCTAATTATGACATCAACCAAATCAATAAGCTCTAAGTTTTTAGGATCTTTAATAACATCCTCTTCTGAAACTACCTGACCATTTTGTGTAATAATCACAGAAACTTGATGAGGAACTTGTCTTCACGATTTTAACCCATCAAAAATTGGAATTAACGAGCTAACTCCTTCATAGTCATATCAGACAATTTTCAAATTCTTAACCATTAATTCACTGATTAATTCTAAAGCTTTATTGGTGAAATAATTCGGAAAGCTATACAACTTATCAACAATGAATTTATGTTTATCAATATGATTTTGGTCTAATATCTTTAATGAATTACCTGTGCCACCATTACCCGATGAATAAACATAGTTTGGTCCTAAATATAGATTTTTAATTGTATTTAACTCTTTATTCTTTCCTCAAGCGGTCGAATCAGTAGATAAATCGAAAATCAATTCACCATTTTGTTTTATCGAGTAAGCAGGTTTTGTAATTTTACTTGCATCAATTATTTTAGAAATAGATTGGTCAAATTCTTCATATTTTGCTTCTTTTAAATTAACAGTAAGGTCAGGGATAAATAATTCATTATTTCTAATATTATTTACAATTTTAGTTGAAAATTTTGTAACATCCTTGGATTTGGGGTTATCAAAAACATATCCTAGTTTAAATGAATTATAAACACTTGCCTTGAGCCCTTCATAATTGGATTGCGAATGGGCTAATCCAGAATTAATTAAATCACGAACAATCAATTTATTTGCTTCTTTAGTTAAACTTATTCCTTCTCTTTTCACTGATGAAGCACTAGCACTAGAATAAGACCCATCAACTGTGCGAAATGTAATTCTTCCTTTTTTGTCGTTTTCGAAGTCAAAAATAACGAATTTTATATTATTAATTTTAATACGAGATTTTAGCGCAACATTATAAGTAAAATAAGCTTTTAGATAATCATCTATATTAGTAGAGCTTTTCATTTTTTGGAAATATAAAGTGCAATGTTCTTTACAATATGCAAAGCAAGTTGCCTTAACAACAAAATTAGCATCACTTTTTTTTGCTAGATAACAAAATGTTGGATCAATTAGCAATGTTTTATTATTATCAACTAAAAAATCATTTAAAAATTCGTCAGCTAAATGTAGTTGAGTAACTGGAAAAATTCTTTGCATATAAGAAGTTGTCAAATTATTTCCATGGTATTTAATTAAATAATCACAAGCCTGTTTATACGCATTCGTGAACATGTTTTGATTTTCCATTTTGTAATTTCACTCGCTAGTAAAAAAACTTTTGGTCATGTCGCTTAAATATTTATTATCGTAATAAGATTCTTCATCTTCATCATTAAGTTCTTTTAAAAAATCAAACTGGTGTAATGCTTCATTAGTTGATGAAGACTCAATCATAGAATCCAAAAACAACTTGAAACCATTAATGTCAACATTCGGAATAATCGAATTCCCTTCAGAATCCTTTTCAGATCAAATGAAGTAAGGTTGACTTGTGTAATATGTTTTGAATTGGCTAAAAGAAATAAGTTTTGTATTATCTTTATTTAACTTGTCAGAACTCGATATCTTCATCTACATCTCCAAATCTTTTTCATTTATTGAATAATTCTTCTCATTCCTGTTCATTATGACACAATAAATACTCGACGACTTTTGCATCACGTCTAGCATCATATTTTGGACTTATACCAGTTCTTGAATAATATTTTCAAAATTTGACAATTGTCTCCAAGTCATCACGCGCTTTATTTTGGTCAACATCAAACATATATTGGGCAATATTTCTTTGATTTAAATCTATTAACTCAGGTTTTTCATAGTCTCCTTCCTCTAAATAAGTAGCAACTATTGAATATCTTGGATAACCTAATAAATAAGCATACAATTCTGCTTGTTTTCGATAATCTAAAGGAACATTAAGATTGTTGTTTTGTTCTCAAATCGCTTGTTTTTTAGCTTGTACCGCTTTCATTTCTAATACTATTTTTTTAGAAGGTATCAACCCATCAGGAACTCCACCGACGATGTCATGAGTTTCTTTAAAATAATCATATCCAACCTTTGCAGCTTCGATATGCTCGATATCAAGTTTCGGAAATTTCTTTTTCATTAAATCAAAAACCATTGGTTCAACGGTTTCACCAGCCCTTACATACTTTTTAACAAAAATTGGAGGAGCAAGTCGTGCCATATGTAAAAACGCTAAAAATTGTCCCTTAAATGAATCAGTTTCAAAAATATTTCCTATTGATGATCCTCCGAATTTTTTGAAACCTTTACCTGCAGGTTTGCTTAATAAATCTTCATGATATTGAGTTCTTAATTTAAGTGTTTGGTTAACCACATCTAAATCGTAATCTACACCATTATATTTTCTTTTCGCCATATTTTCTCCTATATATTTTATAACATAAAATATATACTTTTTTTTCGTATTTCAAAGCATATTTTAAACTATTCTTAGTTACCGAATAGCTTATTTTTTATATTATTTTTCAAAAAACAATAAAAATAAAAAATCGCGCATCGGCGATTTTGGACGTAATTAATTAACGTAATTAAATACTCAGTGTGCTATCACGTAAATTCCGCCCCCGATTATTAATAATAAAATAATCAAGAATAATCAGAATAAAAGATCGTTTTGTCTGTTTGGGGCAGGAGTTTTGGTCGGTTCAACATCAACTGTTCTTGTTCGAGTCATTGTTAAAGTTTGATTATCATTAAAAGGTAATAATTTAGTATCACCCAAAATTGATTCACCTAGGTCAAATTTAACTGAATTTGATTCAGATTTAAATTCACATTTTTCAAAATGGTAAGTTACAAAAGCAGTCTCTGAATTTATTATGTTGATTTGTTCAATTTTTACATCTAAAACAGAATCAGATTTGAATTGTTTAGTTTGAAATAGAACTGCATCGTTATTATCTGTAATATCTGCATAAATCGAAGATAATGATACTAGGTTATTGAATTCGTCTTCAGTGATTGAAGGTACAAATGATTCATCTGCATAGATAATTTCTGTATTATCGTCAACTTTCCTAAAATCGAATACGCCTGTAATATCGCTAGAAATTAAATTATCCTTTGAGAAGTGTCCTTTGAAAAATGCGTGTTCTAAATCTTGAACATTAATCTCTTCTACTTCGAAATTCAATTCTTGATTATCTGATTTGATACAGCACGAATGTAAATCTAATGCAGTCATGTTCTTTCTAGTTTTAGCGCAAACTTGTGCCGACTTAATCAATTCGCGGAATTGCTCTTCAGTAATTAAGTCTTCAGATTCATATAAAAATTCAGTTCCAGGAGTTAAATTAAAGTATATAAATTTTGCGATACGTGGTTCTGATACAAATTTATCTTTTTCTAATGTATACTCAACTGTTGCTTTTTTATCACTGTTAACAGCAATTCATAAAACATTTACACTAACATCAGCGGTTGATTTAATTGATTTTGAATTAATTAAAATAGGTAAGTTGTTTCCGTTTAATTCAATGTAAAGTTTTGAGTTATCGATTAACTTATTGAATTGTTCTAGTGATAGAGATTTAGTTTTCTTGGCTGGTGTCTTGTCAACTAAGTCTTCTCTGTTAATAAATTCAATAACATCTTTATCTTCGATTTTTTCTTCCTTAACACGACCTAGAATCACCAAACATTGCTCTACTGTGGCACTTCCTCTAAAACATCCGTCTCGATGGAATCAAACCTTAGCAGGTGATTTTGTTTTTGAAGCTTTTTCAATAAAAGCATTTAAGGCTAACTCAAATGTTGCAAAATTATTATGAGTTTTTAAATTTTGTTTTTTTAAGTTGAAAGACATGTTTCTATCTTTATCGAATTTTTCGGCTAAATAGTATTTAGCGAATAAAGTTTTTTTAGTAGCCATTTTTTCCCCTTTAAATAATAATATTAATAATATCATACAACAAATTACTATATTTAACATAAATATTAACATTTATTTCTGAATTTGTTTTTAATGCGTTTCTGAAACTGACTAAATTAACAACAAGAGCTGTAATTGCAAAATATTAAAAAGCAAACTCTAATTAGAATTTGCTAGATAATTTATTAGTTTAGATGAATCAAGTTTATTAATTTTACTAATCTTCTTACGGGAAATATTGTATGTTCAAATAGCAACTTTCGTATCAAAAATAATACTTAAATATCTTGGTTTGTACTTAACTCAAACCTTAGGATTATCTTGTTGATAAACACGTTCAATAATTAAACAAAAACGAACATAATTTAGGTAAATATTAATTATTATTGCGGGTAAAAATAATAAAAAGATTGAAATCAATGTTGCTCATCATGGAACAATTAATTTTACACACGAAATAAGCACTATAATAGAAATAATCAGTAAAACCAACATTACAAATAGAGAAATATTGAGTTTTTTACGACGTGCACACTTTAAAAATGACTCAGTAACATTCTCATCTATACCTAAGTCTAAATAACTTTGTTTAGCCAATCATTACCTCCTCATGAATATAATCATATTTATATGAGTAATTCTTTTTACCACCCCAAACTAAAACAGTTGAACTAATGCCGAATTGACCTATAAACATAATTAAAATTATCACGAGTTTTGAAACATCATTCATATTAGAAGTAACACCAACTGTTAACCCACTAGTACCAAAGGCACTTGAAACTTCAAATAATAAATGAGCAAAACCAAATTTATTATGATCTAATTTACCGCCATAAGTAAAGGTGCTTGAGGATACTATTAATGTCCCAACAAACACTAAAAATACCGAAATAGAGAAAATAATAAAACTCATTTTAACAGTATCATCATCAACTCTTCGTCTAAATGCTCGTACAGAAGGACGCCCACTAATTTTTGAAGCAAGAGCAAGTATTAAGATGGCAATAGTTGTTGTTCGAATACCACCCCCGGTAGAAACAGGGCCTGCTCCAATAAACATTAATATAGACATCATAACCACGCTACTCATAGTTAAATGCTGTATATTAATGGTACTAAAACCGGCCGAACGAGTAGACAATGTTAGGAAAAGTGATTGTCAAATTTTTTCAACTATATTTCCATATTCTGCTTTATTTCAAAATGTTAACATTTCGTTTTTAGCGCTGGCTTCAAATGTCAATATAACAATAAAACCAATTACTGTAGTAATTAGATAAGTGCTTGTTGAAATTTTTGTTATTAATTTAAAAACGTATTTTTTATTTTTGCCCCTGTATTTTATTTTAATTTTTATACAATTCAATAAATCGTAAATAACCGGGTATCCCAGACCACCAATAACAAATAGAATTACGAAAAACATTTGTAATTCTATATTGTGATAATAAGACATTAGCGAATTATCGCCAATAATGTCAAAACCAGCATTGTTCAAAGCTGAAATTGTATGGAAGAAACCATATCTAAATGATAATGCTCAATCTCCTTGCGAAGCAATAAAAGATCCGTGTAAGTTTATATCGCCGGCGACTTTAGGTTCAGCCAAATAAAAGTAAACACTTAAACCAAATCCAGAAATTATTGTAATGATTAATAAGGCTGAAACTGAATTAATTATTACACGTTTATTTTGGCCAAAATTATCTCCTCCGCGTTCGTGGGCTAAAATTTCCATATCTGTAATTGAATTTTTGGCTCTAGGAAACATTAAAGTAAAGAAAAATATCTTTAAGGCAAAAATGCCAATTCCACCAGACAAAATCAAAAACGCTATAACTGCCTGGCCGAACATATTCCAAGTATTTCAACTAGCTTTAGTCACCAATCCAGTATCACTAAAAGCGGATGCGGTTGTAAACAACGCATCAATGTATGATATTTTATCTGTAGTTTGGTGCGTAATTGGACTTCATAAAACTAAGCTTGCTAATATTATTATTGCTAAATAAGTTATCAAAATGATACGAACATTTGATACTTTTTTTAATCAATAAAAAAACGAAGTAAGATTTTGTTTAAACCTAGAATTACGCCAGCGTGTTTGTCAATTCGGTTTTTTCATAAACATATTTTAATACATTAAAGAATAAATATGCATTTTTAAACTATAATTTAGAAAACTTAATATTCATCACACAAGCAAGGAGAATAAAATGCCAAGAAAATCTATTCAGAATATCTGCGTTATTGGCGCAGGACGTTTCGGAGAAGCAGTCATCAGACAACTTCTAACAATGAAGGTTTCATTATTAGTTGTAGACAAAGACGAGGCAAATCTAAAAATGTTTGCCGATTTAGTTGATAAATTGGTTGTCGCAGACGCCGCTGATACCAAAACTTTAAAGGCTTTAGGAATCAATGATATGGATATTGTCGTTGTCGCTACTAACGACAATATTGAAATAGTTGCAGCTCTTACCGAATTAAAAGTTGACAACATTATTGCAAGAGCTAAATCAGCTCGTCACGCTAATGTTTTACAACAAATTGGAGTTAATGTAATTATTCGTCCCGAACAGGAAGCGGGAGTAAGAACCGCTCTTTTAGCTGCCAACCCAAACTTCGCTAAATATTCAAAAGGTTTACAAGAATTAGGAGACGGGTTTGTAATGGGTACTTCTTTACTGACTAATCCTTCACTAATTAACAAAACAATCAAAGAATGTAAATTCGTCGAAAAAGGCGTTAGCATCGTATTAATAAAACGTGGAGCTCAAAGCATCTTACCAAATGGTTTTAGTGTCTTGCAAGCCGGTGATATCATCACAATATTAGGAAAAGTACATGATGTTACACATGTTTTTGGTTTAATGAACAAAGTAACTAAGTAATTATCCCCACTTTTATGGAAATTTTCACATTTTATAAAAACTCGTTTTTCGATAAAAAACTGTACGAAAAACGAGTTTTTATTTTTTTTAATTTTTTTATTACAAAATTATTTAAATTTTATTAAATAACATGCGTGAATAATGTAAAATTGTGGTGGATAGTGGAGGAAAGTGGATGTACGGACAATATCAAAGAAATGTTGATTCAAAAAATAGAATTGCTTTGCCATCAAAATTGCGTGATGCATTAGGTAGCAAGTTTTATTTAACTGTTGGCATGGAAAATGTAATTGAATTACGAAGTGTTGAAGAATTCGAAAAATTAACTGCAGATTTAACTTCGCAAAGTCTTTACGATAAGAATGCGAGATTATTGAAACGTTGATGGTTGGGTAATACCCATGAAATCGAATTAGATTCTCAATCACGTTTTGTTATACCAAAATCTATTCTTACCAAAGGTGCTATCCAAAAAGATGTAGTCTTCATTGGTGTTGGTGACTCTGTGGAATTATGAGCTACCGAAATTTATGAAGAATACGAGTCAAAAATGAGTGTTGAAGATTTAGAAATGGCTGCCCAAGCATTGACACAAAGAGTTAAATAATGCACCAAGAACATTATTCAGTTTTATTGCATGAAACTATTGAAGTCATTAATGTTAAACCAGACGGTATTTACGTTGATTTAACATTAGGAATGGGCGGACACTCAAGCCTAATTCTGCAAAAACTCACCACAGGTCGTTTGATCAGTTTTGACAAGGATGTTTTCGCGATAGAAAAAAGTCGCGAGCGTTTAAGTAAAATTGGTCATAATTTCACACTAATTCATTCAGATTTTCAAAATATTACTGACGAATTAGCAAAACTTGGAATCGATCACGTGGACGGTATTATTGCAGACTTAGGAATTTCTTCACCACAAGTTGACAACGTTCAAAGAGGTTTTAGTTACAACAAAGATGCTAAACTAGACATGAGAATGGATCAAACTCAAACACTTGATGCTCATTACATTATTAATAATTATGATGAGAATGAATTATGTCGAATTTTGTACGATAACGCAGAGGTTAAGCTTGCTAAGCGAGTTGCGAATGCCATCATTGCAAATCGACCTATTGATACCACATTGCAATTAGCTAATGTAATCAGATCTAGCTTACCAGCTAAAATTGTTAAGGCTAAAAATCCTTGCAAAGCTATATTTCAAGCTATTCGCATTGAGGTAAATAATGAACTTGGTTCGCTACAAAACATGCTAGAACAAAGCATAAAATTGTTAAAACCAAATTCCTCTTTGGCAATAATTACATTTCATTCGATAGAAGATCGCATTGTTAAACGATTTTTCGGTAATTTAACAAAATCAAAATTACCTGTTAAAATGCCGATTTTAGAAAAGAAAGAATTTGGAGTCAAGGTTATTGACCCATCAAAAAACGAATTAGTTGAAAATAAGCGTTCAAGAAGCGCTAAACTAAGAGTTTTAACCAAATATATTTAAAAATAGATAGAGGAGTGGCTTATGAAGAATTTCTTAGTAAATTTTCAAATAAACAAAGAATTCGTACAAGCTAGTGTTGTAACTAATACATCACTAGGTTTTAGCACACTCTTAAATAT
The DNA here is from genome assembly GCF_024742155.1 of Mycoplasma zalophidermidis. Taxonomy (NCBI): domain Bacteria; kingdom Bacillati; phylum Mycoplasmatota; class Mollicutes; order Mycoplasmatales; family Mycoplasmataceae; genus Mycoplasma; species Mycoplasma zalophidermidis. The sequence continues at coordinate 102,656 of NZ_JANSFS010000003.1, forward strand.
TTCGAAACGTAACAATAATTTTACTGATTTGGTATGTTTAATCGATGAAATAAAACTATTCATCAATAAAAATGTAAACACTAAAAAAAGTAAAATTAAATACTCATTAATAATTCAAGATGCATTATTTAACGTTCAAGTTCTATATAATTCTCATTCACAAAAATTAAATGAAATAGTAGAAAATGATCACAAAATTGTCTTCGAGGACTACTTAACAACATCTAGAAATAATCCTGACTATTACACATTAAATTATGCTCCATACATGTTTGAAGTATTAAATAATAATGAAAGTAAGAAATATGCTTTCTTCCCAGCAAACAAATTGGGACAAAAACTAATTACTTACTATAGTCTGGTTTTAATCAAAAGAAGTGATGCTAATTTTACAAATGTTTTAAACCTATTCAATAGTAAGAATATTGAATTAAGTCAAATTATACTAGAATCACAGTCTTTAATAATTAGTCAAAATAAGAAAACACATTCGGTCTTAGTACAAATGAATTTAAATACAATTTCTATAACCGGATTCTTCAATAGTATCGTTTTATATAACGAAAATAAATTGTTAAATTTCAATGAAGTATTCAACAAAATTGGTCGTAGTTTAAATATGAGTAAAGATATGGCTTCTGCTTATTTTAAAGCAGTAATCGCTAATTGAAAATATTATTCAACGATTCAAGATATTGCGTCGACAGAATCAATAATTTTTGGAGTATGTGAAAAAATGCTTCGTAAAATCGTTGACGAAATCGAAAAACAGCATCAAATTCACTATAATAAAGAACAATATGTTGAATACGTAGTTTCAGGTTCACAAGGCGACTTATTGAAACATCTAATGGCCAAAGAAAAACAATATAATGTCAGCACATATGAACAAATTCCTGTCGAACAAAATATCTTGCCAGCAAGTCACTATGGTGCTTGTTTAATGATAGACGAAAAAATAAATACAAATTTAATCGAAACATTAAATGATATTGATGATTTTAAACAAAACAAAAATGTATTTCAAAAATTTATAAGCCTATTTAAAAATGTATAAAAAGGAGTCAACATGGATTTAAATACCAAAAAAATTACAATTAAAGTTATTGGTATTGGTGGTGCCGGTGGAAACATGGTTAACTCACTTGTAGATGAAAATCTAGAAAATGTTGAACTCTTTATTGCTAATACAGATAATCAAGATTTGATTAAAAACCGAGTAGAAAACAAAATTCAACTAGGTAATGACACAGCAGGTCTAGGCACCGGAGGTAACCCAGAAATCGGGGCCCAGTGTGCTGAAGAATCTTTGGAAGAGCTTGATAAAATAATTAATAATACTGATTTACTAATTTTAGTTGCCGGTTTAGGCGGCGGTACAGGAACCGGGGCTACTCCCGTGATTGCTAATTACGCTAAAAAACACGACATATTAACATTAGCAATCGTAACAACACCTATGGAAGAATTAGAGGGAAGTCGTATTTGCGCTGTAGCCAGTCAAGGCCTTAGAGAAATAAAAGACTCTGTAAATTCTTACTTGGTAATCTCAAACGAAAAGCTGATGAAACAAAATGTAAATCTCCCTTTAACAGCTTCATTCCAACAAGCAAACATCTGTGTACGTGACACAATCGAATTAATTAACTCAATAGCAAATTCAACTGGTTTTATAAATATTGATTTTAACGATATTAAACAAGTTTTATCCAAAGGTGGAAAAATAACTACTACTACCGGAAAATGCAACGGTGATCAACAAATACAAAAAGCAATGGATTTGGTAACAAATTCAAATAAATTTGTTGATAAACCGCAATCTTTTGGAAGTATCATATTACATTTTCAAGTTGGAAAATCAACATCGTATGGTGATTTATTAACGTTAAAAAAAGAAATTTTGAATCATTATGGAATTGATGAAACAGTCGATACTCAAATGGGAATTGACAACATTATGAAAAATGATTCACGTGATGAATATTTCAAATTTAGCATTATACTAACTGAATCAGACGATAATAAAGTTAATAAACTAGAACAAGATTCATCAACCAAAACCGATTCACTTGATGATGAAATTAATGAAATTACAAGCGGAATAACTATAATTGGTGATAATGATATCTATTCAACATTCGAAAATTCTAATAACGCTGATCCTCTTCCTGAATTTTAACTACCGGGTGCTTAAATGCATCCTTTTTTATTGCGTTTTCAGTAAAAAATGTTTAAAAATAACCGTGTTTACTCTGGTTATGCTTTATTTTTGTTCTATTTTATATATAATTAAATTTAAAACTAAAGGAGAAAAATGCACAGATTTTTTGTTAATGAAAAATTAGAAAATACATTTAAACTAGATGATCAAACATTGCACCACATCAAGGTTGCTCGTCTTAGCAAAGATAATTTTTTGGTAAACTATCAGAGTGAATTTTATGAATGTCAACTTGAAACCAATACAAATTTAGCTAAAATTATCCGCAAAGTTAATATAAACCATGAATTTGATAATGATTTGATTTTAGCTGCGCCGATAATTAAGCCAGAACGATTCGAATGAATGTTAGAAAAAAGTGTTGAATTAGGTGTAAAGAAAATCATTCCTATGATATCTAAATATTGTAATCACAAATTAATCGATTCATGTTTTAGCGAAAAAAAATATATGAGATACCAAACAAAAATAAAAGAAGCTGCTCAGCAATCCTTTAGAAATATTATTCCTGATATAACTAAACCTCAAATATTAGAACATATTATAAATAAGTATTTAATCCAAAACTACACAATTTATATTGCTTTGGAAATATTAGATGATTCATTACAAACCGATATTCTGGTGACTAATTCAGTAATGATAGCAGGACCGGAAGGTGGATTTAATGAAAATGAAATAGAATTTATCAAGAAATTAGCAAGTACAAATGAAAATATTAAATTAATATCGTTAGGAACAAGAATATTACGCGCTGAAACTGCCGCCATCACAATGCTTGCTAAAGTAAAGGAGTAAAACTATGCCAGAAATGCCAGAAGTAACAACTGTAGTTAACGCGCTTCGTCCAATAGTAAGTAATCAAGTAATTAATAAAGTAGATATTTATAAGGATAAATTATTTCAGAATTGTACTTCTGAAGAATTTAAAATTTTTGTTCAAGGCAAAACAATTAAAAATATTTACAATCTAGGCAAACACATAATTATTGAACTTAATAATGAATCATTTATTTTAAACCATTTACGAATGACTGGTAAATACGCTTTTTATCAAAAATATCACAAACCAACTCTACATGACCATGTTGTTTTTTACTTAAGCAATGGATATTTATATTTTAATGACGCTAGAGCTTTTGCTACTTTCCATATTAAAAATAAAAATGAATTAATGAACACAAAGCCATTATGTGATTTGGGAAAAGTACCCGATGAAACTGATATAGATTGGCTTTTTGAAAAAGTTAAAAAACGAAGCGTTTCAATCAAAAATATATTATTAGATCAAAGTTTAATTTTAGGAATAGGAAATATATATGCTAACGAAGCATTATGAGAATGTCAATTACATCCTTCAACACCTGTTAATCAAATCGATAAAATAAAATTGACTGAACTAATAAGATGTGCGGGTCAAATTATGAATCATGCAACTAAATTAGGTGGTTCAAGTATTCAATCATACTCTTCACTTAACGGTAAAAAAGGCGAATACCAAAATTTATTAAAAGTTCATAACCGTGAAAATTTAAATTGTTATAGATGCGATTGCAAAATACAAAAATATTGAGTAAGTAAACGAGGAACATATTATTGTCCGCAATGTCAAAAGGAGAGATATGATTTATAGTATTGATTTACATGGTTTTTCAGTTGAAGAAGCAACTAGTCGTATTTTGCTTGCGTTGCAATATGCAGAAGAACAAGATTATGACTACTTAGATATAATCACGGGTCACGGAACAGGAGCAATGAAAGTTACTGTCGAAAACCTTTTAAATGAAGAAAACTATGATTACTCAATCATTCGTGACGGATGCTATCGAGTCATAATTTATGACACATACTGATAAATTGTGTAAAAATATCCAGATTTTTTAGAAAATAAAACTATTCTGTAACTTCTAATGTTTTATATCTTAAAAATCGCAATATTTGTAATAAAATATATACGAAATATTTTTAATATTATTACTAAGGAGAAATATGAAAAGAAAACTATTCTTAATGTTGGGGGGGGTTGCCGCTACAATAACAACTTTACCGGCTATTGCCGCATCTTGTACTAAAGAAAATAAAAATTCAAAACAAGACGAAGGCAAAAAAACTAATGCTTCACAACTAGTAACCATGTTAGATGAAAACAAAAAAACTAATGATGAGCCAGTTAGTGAAAAATCATCAGCTCAATACGAAGATATGGTCGACGTAGATTTATCAACATTTAAATTAACAATTGTTGAATCTCTGACTGAAAGCAATCTAGGTGATCACAAAGGTGTTAAACAAGTATTTATCAACACTTTCAATGGTGAAACTAAAATCATTGGTAAATCTACAAGCAAAAAACCGTGAGAAGGTCCCACATTAGCTACAATGGAATTGCCAAAAGGTATTTCACTTGTGAACGCAGATAAACCACTATATATCAATAAAAAAGACAATTCAGCAAAAGGCAGCGGCTTTGTTACAGTTGTAAAGGACGCTAACGGATATTTAGCTAAATTTAGATTATTCAAATTCGATAAGGGTGGAAAACATAAAGTTTCAACCGCTGTATACTCAATGTACATTAAATAATTAGAATTTAAAACATCGGAATTTGATTTCGATGTTTTATTAATTTGAATTAAAAAATCAAGCATGATTATTAATGCTTGATTTTTAATTATTCAAATTCATGTTCAATATCCTCAGTAAAATTATCTTCAACTTGTTGAACATCTAATTCAGAAAAGATTTCCTCTAAGTCAGAATTAACTAAATCTAAATCCACAGAAGCAAATTTTTCTGTAATATCTTCGTGTTGAGGATCGTATTTCATTGAAAAGTATGATCTTGGGTCACGAATATCATATTTTTCTTTAGCTTCAAAATTGCTGTTTGTACCGGCAGGAATTTTGTGTCCTAGAATAATATTTTCTTTTAGACCTTCCAATTTATCTGTCTGAGACCCGATTGAGGCATTAACCAAAATTTTAGGAGTTTCTTGGTAAGAAGCTGCGGCAAGGAATGAGTCAGAAAGAAGTGGAGTTTGTTTAGCCCCTTTAATTTTAACTTCTCCAAATGGAGGTTTTTTACCTTCTGCTAACAAGCGAGCTGATTCTTTTTGGAAAGCAAAAATATCAACTAAAGAACCTGAGAAGAATTTAGAATCTCCAGTGTCTGTAATCATCACTTTTGATAACATTTGACGAATAATAATTTCGATATATTTATCCGCAATTGAAATACCTTGTAGACGATATAGTTTTTGAACTTCTTTTAATAAATAATTTTGCACTGCTCTTGTATCTGCATATTTTAATAAATCACCTAAAACTATAGGTCCTTCAACAAGTTTTTGGCCGGGGATTAACTTATCGCCTTCTTTAACGACAATTCTGCGATCAGCTTTGGTTTCAAAATCAAGGATTTCTCTTTCGCCTTTATCATTTAAGATTTCGGTAGTAATTATTTTAATGCTTCTATTTGTGATTTCAGTTGGAGTAGTGATAGAAATTACTTTACCATATCCGGGAGCAATAATTGCGGGTCTACCCCATGGTGAATCATAGGCGTCGATAAGTTCCATTAAACGACCGAAACCACCTGTAATATCTTCAACCCCTGCAACACCACCGGTGTGGAATGTACGCATGGTTAGCTGTGTACCAGGTTCACCAATAGATTGGGCAGCAACAACTCCGACCGCTTCACCAATGTTAACAACACGGTTTAAAGCAAGGTCTTTACCATAACATTTTTTACATACACCGTTGCGTGTGTAGCAAGATAAAACAGATCTAATTTCAACAGATTCAACACCAGCTTTAACTATTCTATTTGCAATTTCTGGGGTAATTAATTGATTTGCAGCAATAATTACTTCACCAAATTGGTCTAAAACAGGTTTGTTTGTGAAGCGACCCTCAATTCTTTCAGCTAATGATTCAATAACTGTATTGGTTTTTGAATCCTTAATATCTTTAACGACGAAACCATAATCGGTACCACAATCAACTTCACGAACTACAATACCTTGAGCAACATCGACTAAACGACGCGTTAGGTAACCCGATTTTGCCGTGTTAAGAGCAGTATCGGTTAGCCCTTTACGAGCCCCGTGAGTTGATGAATAAAATTCGTAAGCAGTAAGACCTTCTAGGAATGATGATTTAACTGGAATTTCAACTGTTGAACGAACAACACGTTCGTTTTCGGCATCAGCTTTAAGGATTTTAACGTTGTTATTCATTAAACCACGCATACCAGCCAGTTGAACGAAGTTACTTGAGTTACCACGCGCTCCAGATGTAAACATCATAAATAGAGGGTTATATGGATCTGATTTAGTAACTTGTTTTAGTTCATCTTCAATAGAATTTTTAATTTCAGCTCATTTTTTGATTGAAAGTGAATATCTTTCGTCATCTGTCAACATACCTTCTTCAAAAAAGGCTTTTAATCTTTCAATGTATTCTTCGCCTTCTTTAATTTTATCTTTAGTTGTTGGCAAGGTAATAACATCACTTACAGCAATAGTAGTACCTGAAATTGTTGAGAAATGGAAACCTAATGATTTAATTTTGTCAAGAACACTAGCAACAACATTAGTATATTTAAATCAAACAGTTTCTAATAATTTTGTGTAATCATTAATGGTTCATAAAGCATCCTCATTGTTTTGAGTCATAGTAACTTCATATTGAATCTTGTTAAATTCTTCGATAATAAATTTAGTTAGAATTTCGGCGTGTGAGGCACTAATTGTTTCACCATTATAGCCTTTTAATACAGCGCATTTTTCAAAGATTTTATCAAGTTCGTCTTTATTTATTTCATTTAAAACGACTGCTAAATCCTCCATGCAAACAACACCTACATATTGGTCATAAACTCTACGAACAATTTTAGCGATATCCTTTTTAGATAAAGGAAGGTTAATATCCATTTTTGCAATATGTTCTGGGAAATTTGTACCTTTTGGTAATAAGTATCTTAACAATTCATCTTCATTTGCAGAAGTGTGAACTATTTCCTTACCTTCAGGAGTGGTAAATTTACCAAAAACGAATTCAAAAGAATTTGGAAATGCACGGTTAAACATGAATTTACCGACTGTAGAAACAATGTAAGAATTTTGTTCAGAAGCATTGATTCATTTTTTGTTAGCTTGCTCAATAGGTAAAACAACTCTAGCGTGAACACTGACTGCTTTATTTTCATATGCTGTAACCATATCTTCATATGTTGAGAAGAATTTACCTTCACCTTTTGTACCGGCTTTTTCCATTGTTAGGTAGTATAAACCTAAAATCATATCTTGACCAGGGTTGATAATAGGTTCACCATCCTTAGGTCCTAAAATGTTTTTAGAAGCAAGCATTAACTCACGTGCTTCACGAGTTGCTTCAGGACTAATTGGTACGTGAACTGCCATTTGGTCCCCATCAAAGTCTGCGTTAAACGGAGTACATGAAAGTGGATGAAGTTTAATAGCTTTACCTCTAATTAGAACTGGTTCGTAAGCTTGAATACTTAAACGGTGCAATGTAGGCGCACGGTTCAATAGCACTGGGCGACCTTCTATTGCCTTTTCTACATACGGTCAAATAATAGGGTCTAAGTTTTCAACAGCTTTTTTCCCTGCTTTGATTGAATTTATATTATTTTTATCACATTTAATTAATTCTCTGATAATTCAAGGTTCAAATAATTTAGCTGCCATTTCTCTGGGAATACCAACTTGGTGCATTTTTAGTTCAGGACCAACAACAATAACTGAACGTCCCGAATAGTCAACACGTTTACCAAGCAAGTTTTGACGGAAACGACCTTTTTTACCGGTCAATGCATCGGAAATAGATTTAAATGGTCTCCCGTCTTTAGACGCAACAGGATTAGGTTTTTTACGAGCGTTGTCAATTAACGAATCCACTGCCTCTTGAATCATACGATACTCATTTTGTTTAATCAACATTGGAGCATCTGTTTCTTCTCATTTTTTCAAACGGTTGTTTCTAATAATAATACGACGGTAAAGTTCATTGATATCGCTTGTTGAATGACGACCACCGTCAAGTTGAACTAGTGGACGTAAATCAGCAGGAATAACAGGTAAGTTATAAATCAACATTGATTTAGGATCTTGATCTGATTTAATAAATGAATTAATTACAGTTAAACGTTTATATAGTTTTGCTCTTTCTTGAATTTTAGCATTAGCTGATGGGTTTTGAGCAATTTGTAAGTTAATTTCCGCAATTTCTTCTTCTAGTTTTGTTGCTTCCTCTTTTGGATCAACATGTTCTAGTAAGTATTCAATTGCTTTTGAACCAGTCGAGATACGAGCGTCAGAATATTCGTGAATAATATCGTTGTATTCATAGAAGTCTATACCATAATCTTGACCCATTTTTGATGTCGCCTGTTCTTTTAAGTCATTAATTGCTTCCTCAATAACTTCGTAAGCTTCAATGTCGAATTCATCTTCGCTTTCAGGATCAAATTTTTCTTTTAATTCCTTCAATGCCTCATAGTAAACAATAGCAGCATCAGAAATATCGATAATTGCATTCTTTTTAAGTGCTTTTAATCCACCATCTTCCAAAACAATGTGAGATTTATAGTAAATTAATTTTTCTAATTCAGATTTAGTTACCGATCTATTTGAATTAGCTACTTTTAAACCTAAAAGTTTCGAAATAATAGAGTGGTCAATTTTAAAGAATCAAAAGTGAACAACAGGGTTTTTAAGACTGATGTGTCCCATTCTACTTCTACGAGTGATTTTAGGTAGAATTTTTGGTTTGTATTTAACACACATTGGTGTACGAATACAGTCTGTATTTTCATCACTTCTTTTGTATTTTGTATTACATACTGGACATTTATAGTCAGTAGTAGGTCCGAAAATAATTTCGTCAAATAGACCATCACGTTCAGGTTTGTAGCTTTTGTAATTAATGGTTTCAGGTTTTGTAACTTCACCATTTGATCAAGATGTAACATCTTTATCAGTTGCTAAAGATAAAGTAATTTTATCGATTAATAATTTTGGTTCATCTTTATTTTGAAATCTACTCATTAAAACCTCCTATATTTGAATCGAAGTGTTGAATTGATAAATCTTCGTCATCAACTTCCACGTGATTAATATCTAATTTCATGCCTAAACCTCTTAGCTCGTATTTAAGCACATTGAATGATTCTGGAACACCAGGTTTTGGTAATTCTCTGCCAGATGCTAATGCGGCATAAAGTTGGTTTCTACCGTTAATATCATCTGATTTATATGTCAATATTTCTTGAAGAATATTGGTTGCACCATAAGATTCAATAGCTCATGTTTCCATTTCACCAAATCTTTGTCCACCGTTTTGCGATTTACCTCCAAGAGGTTGTTGGGTAATAAGAGAGTATGGCCCAACACTACGAGCGTGCATTTTATCGTCAACCATATGGTTAAGTTTCAACATATACATAACACCAACTGAAACTGGGTTATCAAATTTTTCACCTGTTATCGGGTTAATCAAGATTTGTTTACCAGTCGCAGGCAATCCCGCTTCTTCAATAACATCATAAATTTCTTCTTTTTTAATACCGTCAAATACACGGGTAACAAATTTTGTTTTTAGGCTTCTAGCTGCCATACCTAAATGAATTTCTAGTACTTGACCAATATTCATACGAGATGGAACCCCTTGTGGGTTTAACATAACATCTACTGGCGTTCCGTCCTCTAAGTGTGGCATATCTTCTTCAGGTAAAACGATTGAAACAACACCTTTGTTACCGTGACGTCCACTCATTTTATCCCCGACTTTAATTTTACGTTTAACCGCAATTGAAACTTTAACAATTTTATCAATACCATCTTCTAATTGGTCCTTATTTTCGCGGCTTAAAATTTCGACACCAATAACGGTACCACCATGTCCATTTTTAACTTTTAATGAAGTATCTTTAACTGCTTGTTGGCGTTGTTGAAGAACTGCTAACAACAATTTTTCTTCTTGTGTTGGGTTATCGTCGCCTTTAGGACTAACTCTACCAACTAAGACATCGCCAGGAGCAACATCACTACCAACACGAACAATACCATGTTCATCTAAGTGACGAGTTGAGAATTTAGACACATTTGGAATATCGGCGGTCAATTCATCATCGCCCGCTTTTGAGGTTCTAAATTGAACAGTTTGTTCTTCAATATGAATTGAAGTGAAGACATCATCTTTAACTAATCTTTCATTTAAGATGACGGCATCTTCATAGTTATATCCATTATAAGTTGAAAAGGCTACTAAGACGTTTTTACCAAGTGCTAATTCTCCATCTTTAAATGATGAACCATCAACCAGTAAATCTCCTTTTTTAACTTCTTGTCCTTCTCTTACAAGCGGTTTTTGGTGAACGACTGTATCTTGGTTAGAACGTTGGAAGTTTTTAAGGTTATATGTATCAATACCTTTTTTATCATTTCTAATTTTAATTTTTTTGCCATCAACAAATTCAACAATACCATCGTTACGAGCAACAAAGTTGCCTGAAGAGTATTTAGCAATTTCTGCTTCAATACCAGTAGCAACAAATGGAGCTTCAGTTTCTAATAAAGGAACTGCTTGACGTTGCATGTTAGCACCCATAAGTGCACGGTTGGCATCGTCGTTTTCAAGGAAAGGAATACATCCAGCAGCCACCGAAACCATTTGGTTTGGAGCGACTTCAATAAAATCAATTTCATCAGCAGTACCAATTTGATATGTGTAGTTGTGACGAATTGTTAATTGAGGGTCGATAATTCTATTGTTTTCATCAACTTTAACAGTTGATTGGGCAATTTTGTAACCCATTTCATCAGCCGCTGTTAAGTAAACAGGTTCAGAATAATCAACAATACCATTATCAACTCTAAAGTATGGAGTTTCTAAAAAACCAAATTCATTTACTTTAGCATATGTGGCGAAGTTTAGAATCAAACCAATGTTTGGTCCTTCAGGAGTTTCAATAGGACAAATTCTTCCGTAGTGAGTTGCATGAACATCCCGAACCTCAAATTGAGCAGTATCACGATTAAGACCTCCGGGTCCCAGAGAAGTGATACGTCTTTCATTTGATATTTCGGCAAGAGGATTAATTTGGTCCATGAATTGCGAAAGTTTTGATGAGTTAAAGAATGTTTTCATTTGGTTGGAAATTAGTTTGTTGTTTGTAACATTTTTTGGACTAACTTTATCCGGTTCTTTAGCACCCATTCTTTCACGAGTTGTTTTTTCTAATTTAGATAGACCTACTTTTAAGTTATTTTGAACTAATTCGCCTAACGAAACGATACGTTTGTTTGTTAATGCATCCGGATCATCATCTTGACCAATACCATCAAGTAAATTGAAGTAGTAGTTAATTGTAGCAATTAGGTCTGAAACAACTAAATGAGTTTCAACTGCTTTAGGATCAGTACCAATAACTCTGACTGGTTCTTTCCCTTTTTCCATTCATTTCTTACTTGGGTAAACCTTAATAGAAATTATTTTATCTCTTCTTTTCAATGATGAATTGGCAGGATCGTTAAGTAATTTAGCGTAAACAACTTCAGGTTTAATGCATTTAAGTTTTTCTGAAGGTAATTTACCGTTATTGAAGTTTCACTGAATCAATACCGCTAATTTATGAGTAATTGTTTCACCAATTTCCAAATTAATTTCCTCACCATCTTTGTTTTGGATTGTCAGCGGTTGTGCCAAAATAGTTCCCGAAATACGGTCAACTAAGTTTAGCTTAATGTTTAACATATAACGGCCAGTTTGACTTAAATTATAGTGTTTTTTGTGGAATAAAAGTCCTGGGATTAAGTTAGAGATAGATTCGTCAGAAACACGATCTCCTTTTCTGATAGTTCTAAATAAATCATCTTGACAATTTTTAATAACTTCTTCGTGTGGTAAGTCGGTTGTTAATTTCTTGTCTTTTTTAATAGACTCTTCTAAGACATCTGATTTTCCAAATAAATCATAAATATCTTCATGAGTTAAACCAAGAGCACCTAAAAATGTAATTATGTTGACATTTTTGTTTTTATCAATTTTAATTTTTACACTGTCAGGGTTTTTTGATGTAACTTTGTGAGAAATTTCAACTCATGAACCTACACGAGGCAAGACTTCAACTTTGTTAAATAAGTCATCTGATTGTTTATTACGAACACCACGACCAAAATATGCTCCAGGCGAACGTATTAGCTGACTAACGATAACTTTTTCACTACCGTTGATGATAAAACTACCACCCGAGGTCATTAATGGAATTTCACCTAAAAATACAGTATCTTCCTTAACTAGACCATCTGATGTAGTTATAGCTTTAAACTTGCCATACAATTTACCTGCATAGTTTGTTCCTTTTACTTTAGCTTTCGTAACTTCATCATATTCCTTGGCTGGGATTTCTAAAGTAGCACTATTGTGAATGTATTCAAGTGTTACTCCTTTGTTTGAAGATGAAATTGGGTAATGCTCTCTAATAGCTTCTTCAATACCAGATTTTTTAAATCACTCAAATGACTCTTTTGATGTTTTCAAAAAGTCTTGAACTTCATAAATATGTTTGGTTACTGAATAATCTCTACGTTTGGTCCCTGCACCAAATTCGGTGACTTTGTATGGGTATTTGTTAACGTATTTTTTTGTAACTTTTTCTTCCATAAAAACTCCTTTGTTAATGTGATATAATGCTACTGCATACTTACTTTAAAGATTATGTGTAAGGCATAATTAGCAAATATATTAATATTGTATCACTTTAAAAAAATAAAGTAAGTAGATTTCTATTTTTTCTTAGCGCAGTTTTGCGCTAATTTTATTTTTTCGAAAAATACTGAATTTAAACGAAATATAGAAAAAATAAGTTTAATGTACTGACATAAAAATTTTGAAAAATTAACTCGATTCTTAATTTTAAAAAAATTTCTAAGCAAATTTGAGATTTAAAATTAATAAAATTAAGTTTTTATCTTATAAGTTTCGATAAAAAAAGCACCTAATTTTTGGGTGCTTTAAATTACACAGTATTATGAGGTTTTAAATCCTTCTAATTTAACAAGTGTTGTAAACGTACTTATTTCGCTGCCTTTAATTCCGATTAAACATTTAAAGAACAAGTGACCAGGTTTTTTTGAATTTGTTCTTAGATCATCATAATCTATTATTTCTCATTCATCAGGCAAACCTTGAACAATAATATTTTGCTTTAATAATTCTTTATTGTCTTTTATTTGTTCTGAAGTGTAATTTTGTATGTCTTTAAATGTAAACTCGACAGTTTTATTTTCGTATAAATTAGTAAAATATAAGTAAAGTTTTGCTTTTTTTGCTTCTGTTTTAACGTTTGATTTATATTTATTAGGAGACATTATTTTAACTCTTACTATTCCGACTCTGTTTTCATCATAAGCGGCTTTCATAGTATTATTAGCAGCAAAACCCTTTTCACAAATAACCATTTTGCCAGTTAAAATCCCATTTTCATTTCTAAAATCAGTAAAAGCAAATGCTGTAAATTGACTGTATTTATTATTCACTAAATATGGACTATTTTTAAAAAATACATTATTTGAAGTTAAATTATTATTTTCATCAAATTTATATGTTTCTCATAAAACTTTGTTCGCAGAATCGCTTAATAAATTATCATATGTTTCTTGATCGTCAACATAAATTATGTCGTTTCCAGGTTTATTAAAATGTTTATAAATTGGTAGAATATTTTTTCCCACTGCTAACGATTTTGGCTCTAGATTTTGAGATTCATTATCAACATAATATTCAGATTTAATTTCAGGTTCATAATTAATATCAACCGTAGCAGTAGGAGCTTCAATATCCTGAATAGTTTGTTTGTTTTTTGCAAGATTGATTTTATTTAATTTATCTACACCCAATTCATCCAAATTAATTTTAATTTTTTTGGTTAATTTTTGGCGTGGTTTTGCTTCGGTTGGAACATAATCTTGGAAGCTTAATGATAGTCCAACATAAAATGTTTTATCGTTAGTTTGCTCGTTTTTTTCAACTGATAAGTTTCCAAATTCATATAGTAAATCATTATTCTTGGCATCTAATCAAAATGACTTATTATTTAGTTTTTGATTCATTGATTTATTGATATAAGTTCTATCTTTGCTGAAAAATGGATTTATAAATTCAATTTTATTTAATTCGTTAGTAAGGTATTCATGTTGTTGTTTTGTGGTCATATTGTAAGGATTTATTCCGCGTTGGAACTCCGGTTTAATCTTCACTTCTTTTTCTACGTAAATAGAATTATTCACAATCGATGACGCTTTAACTGTCACAAACATTTCGTCGTTACTTCTACGAAGGTTTTTTAATTCATATTTATAAACTTTATCATCAGAATTATTCACTACAAAATTGGGTTTATTATTGTAATCAAATATTCCGCTAGACTCTGTTAATTGTGTATTTTGGTCAAATGTTTTAACAACAATATTGTATGCTTTTATATTAGAAAATTTAATTTCTAATTTAGCAATAGAATTTTCCATTTCTGCTTTGGCTTTTGCCTCTAGTTCTAATATTCTTGAGCTTTTCTTAAAGTTTTTAATGGTTTTAAACACATTTTTTGGCGACACGATGTCAGTGCCTAAAATTTTCAATTTAAATATTATTGTGTAATCATAATACTGGTCTTCATCGTTTTTTACTGCTTTAAATTCCGCTAATTCATAACCATCGGGTATGCTTTTAACAATTTTATTTTCATCAGCATCACTGAGCAAAACATTCTCAGCATCTGGATAAGTGAATGTAGTATTTTCTTCTGCTTCTGTTAGTTTTTTCATTTTTTCAACAAGTTCATTAGATAATATTTTACCTAATGTTTTCGTGCAAATTTCAGAACTGAAAATGTGATTTCCATCCTTAAAATATTTAGCTAATTTGAAACTAACAACAATGTCATTAGATTGATTAACAGACAACTTAATTTTAGAACTAATCTTGTTACTTCCATCTGAGGATTTGTAAGTTGGATTATCTGGGTTGGCCAATTGAATATTTTTTACTCCAATATCGTTAGTAAATTCGCCGAAATCTAACAACGGGCTATATTTTTCTTGCGTTCAATTAGGGAAAGTTCCTTTTGGAACACTAATGATAACTTTTTTTATTCTGTCATAATAAAAATCGTCTCCTCTAGATACCGATTCATAGAATTCTCCAGAGTTTTCTTTATTTATTTGTAAATTTGTCTCAAAATCTTTAATAAATTTGTCTAATTCATTAGTTTCTCCAGTGGTTTCTCCGTTATTTATTGGTTTGTTTGGTTTGGCAGGTTTATCAGGAGGAATAACTTCTTTTCCTCCATTGATTTGTTTAGGTGTATTACATTGCGCTGAAATAGCAATAGTTGTAACTCCACTTAGTAAACCTAAATTTAATAAAAGTTTCTTAAATTTTAGTTTCATTTTTTTCTCCTTTTTTTATTCCCAAATTTATGTTATCTTTTTTTTTTTTTTTTTTGGTAGAACCTCGTGTTAAAAGAACAAAAAATATGAAAAAAACATATATTTTGTGGAAATAATATTTTTTATTTGATTTCGATGATCAAACGAGATATTGCTAAGTTAAACAACATTTTTTGAAAAAACGAATAAATAAATAACAAAAACATAGAATAAAGATTAATTATTTATCAATTTCAAACTAATATTTATTGATAAAATAAGGTAAATTAAAAGGAGTAGCAATTATGATTAAATTAGGTTCACACGTTCAGTTTAAAGCTCCAAATTATTTAGTTGATTCAGCCGAAACAAGTATTAATAACGGTGCAAATTGTATGATGATTTATGTTGGTCCACCCCAAAGCACAAAACGAATTTCAAACGAAAAATACAAACTTGATGAATATATTAAACAATACTCAAATATAATAAAACCTGAAGATGTAGTGGTACATGCTCCATACATAATAAATATGGCTTCGCCAGAAAAAGGTGATTTTGCTGTTCAATTTCTAATTGAAGAAATCAAAAGAGTTGACTACATTGGTGCTAAATATCTAGTTTTACACCCGGGTGCACACACAACTTTTGATGTAGATTTTTCTATTCAAACTTTATGTAATAATTTGCAAAAAGTTATAGATGCCACTAAAAACGTGATTATTTGTTTGGAAACAATGTCGGGTAAGGGTACTGAAGTATGTAAAAACTTTGAACAAATAAAATACGTAATAAATAAATTAAATAATGAAAGAATCCAACTATGTCTTGATACATGTCATATTTGAGATGCGGGTTATAATATAAAAAATTATGAAGATTTCAAATCTGAATTAGTTAAATTCGACCTATTAAAACATATTAAAGTTATCCACTTAAATGATTCGTTGAATGGACTTAACTCACATAAAGATCGACACGCAAATATAGATAAAGGGCATATTGGGTTGCAAACATTATCTAGATTTGTTCACGATAAAGATTTCGATAACATACCAATAATTTTAGAAACGCCTTGAACAGACAATGGACCAATCTATGATGTTGAAATCAAAATGCTTTTAGACGCAAAATAGCGTCTTTTTTACTAATATACACATATTACAGTGTAATTAGTAATATAGCATAATCTCATACAATGATTTAAATTATTTACTTATTAATATATAAATATTATTAAATGGTTATAATTTAAATTATGAATATAAATAGAAGCACTTTTAAACCTACTCCAAAACCATATTTTGCAAAATTAGAGCGCAAAACAAAGAATGAAATTATCGCCACCAAAACCTTGAATATCGGTCTTGAATTTTTAAAATTTTTATTATTAATATTAGTTACCACATCATTTGTACTAGTTCAATACAGTGACAGTATATTCGGAAACACAAACGTAAATAGTTTCTTTAAAAAAGCATATCTATATACAATCGGTTTATCCTTCGGGGATTTAATTATCTTTTTTATGGTTGGACTAATAATTTCATTAATTATCAATTGGACTGAAGCTTCTATGAAAAAATATTACTGTTTTTGGTTACGCACTCATTCCAAAGTTGATTATTGAATAATTCGCAAAAGATTAAAAATGTTTGTGTGAATAACTCTTTTAGTTATTGCAATAATTTATCATTGAGTATTGTTATCACAACGAAGTATTTCTAGTTTAACTCTCTACACGACAGATGATATGAAAAATATATTCATACAGGGTTGATATTACTCATTCACTCAAGTTAATAAAGAACTAAATTTGCCTAATGCTACTCATAATATAGGAGTATTCGGGGACACAATTCTTAATGTATTACATTGCCTATGTTTAGGTCCATGAATAATTGCAACATTATTAGTTATATTAGTTTTATTATCATGAATTTATCTATTACTATTAAATCCAAAAGAATATTTTAAATACTTATTGGGCAATAATGATATCTTCAAAGTTCGTAATTATCTTAAGAAACCAAATTCAGTCTTTTATTACACACCTGAAGTGAAACGCTATTTCTCATTTTTACTAGCAGCAGCTAAAACATTGGAAATTAACCCCGATTCATTGAGCTTTAACAAACTTATTAAATTAGTTAAAAAGAATATAGCTGACATAGCTGCAAACCCTTTAACTTCAGAATATTTTGTAAACCCTAACTCAAGTAAAGCAAAAATTGAAACTGATGAAGAAAAATTTGAAAAATTTATAAACGAAAAATTGATAAATCAGCAAATTCAAGATAATATAGAAAATCCAGAAACACTAAATGAAGAAATATATGTTGTTCAATCTGAAAATTCAGCGCAAATTGATACGGGCAACGAAGCAGTAAATCATGACGAAACAGATAATCTTTCACAAAACACAAACACAATTCAACAAACCATGTTAAATGAAATACCTACAACTGAAAATATTACTGATATTAACTTAAATGAAGGTAATTTTACAGAAGTGAATGATACTGGAATAACCAATGACGATTCAACGTATACCATTGTAAATACTACTGAAAATGAAAATTTACAAGAACACGATAGATCATGTATTTTCGATGAAAATAATGACGAACATGAAGAATTAATAATTGATGAAACAATTGAATTAAGAAGTGTTGACACAGACGAATTACAAAACCAAACAGTATTAACTAATATTGATGCAAAAGGAACTACTCAAACAAACTCTATTGAATTAAATATTAATAGTGAAAGCAAAACAGTAAGTGATAACTTAATTAATAATAGCATTGATGCGTCCAAGGTAATAAAGGTAGATAACAAACCTAGTTTTGTATTGCTTGAAGATACAGAAGAATTAAAACAACCCGAAGAAGAATCAACTAAAGAAACAAAAATTGTTGATAAAAAAATAGGTTTTATAACAATTGATACTGCTGAAATAGGAGCCAACACAACTCTAATCTCAAAAATCGATAAAGACGAATTAAACAAAAATAATCGGATTTGAGGACCACAAGAAGGATTTATTTTTGACACTTCAACATTTGAAATGCCATTAACACCTAATGAACAACTCGAAAAAACTCAGCAAATATTACTTGAAGATGAAGATGACGGTACATGAATAAATCCGTTTGAATAGGAATAACATGAAAATAACACCATGAGAAGATGCATTAAAACTAATAACAAACAAAGAAAACACTAATGAGACTTTCTTTGTTATTTTTACTCGCCATCAGGATTGAAATTGTATGGTTATGTCCGAAGAATATAAAATAGTTAGAAAGCATTTTCAAAACGAAAAATCAGTGCAATTTTTACATGTAGATATCGATGAATCAAAATTATTGACTGAAATAAATAGCCCATTCCGTGTGTTGCAGGCCCCAACATTCTTAATAATATTTAATAATAAAGTCAAAAGGTCGGGTAGTGGATATTATCCGAGAGAAATAATGATTGATTTTATAGAAGAAAACTTAGACTAATGACTGAATATTTAAAAAATCGTTTATCAAATGTGCCTAAAGCAGCTGGAATTTATTTATGAAAAGACAAGGATAATCAAATTATTTATGTAGGCAAGGCGAAAAATTTGAATAGAAGAATGCATCAGTACTTTGAAGGTGCAATTAATTCATACAAAACTAATGCTTTAGTTGAACGCATTAGTGATTTTGATTTATTTATTTGTCGAAATGATAAGGAAGCTTTATTACTTGAAAAACAGTATATAGAAAAATATAATCCTGAATATAATATCCTTCTACTCGATGATAAAAGATATCCTTATATAAAAATTGAATTGAAACCTCATGACTTGGATATATCTATAGTCCGCAAGATTAAAAAGAAAGAAAATTCTAACCTTATTTATTTCGGTCCATTTCCGCAGGGATATGGTGCGGGCGTAATCCTTAAATTACTTCAAAGAGAAGCTTTTTTTGAAAACGGTTTACGAATTCAAACTAAAGATATTGAATTCTGAAAACAAAAATTCAATCATATTAAATCAATCATTACTTTTCAACAGAAATATATTGCGCAGTTAAAAGAAAAAATGTTTGCCGCAAGCGCCAATCTTCAATTTGAAATAGCATTAGATATTAAAAACTCTTTACAATATTTAGATAAAATCGGGCAGGATCAAATTATTGAATTAAAAAATTTTCAAAACATAGATGTCTTCTGTTACAAAATAATTCAAGACACACTATACGCAACAATATTATTTTATAGACATGGAAACTTAATTGGAAAAGACAATATTGTTATAGATATGTATATTGATGAATTCGAAACATTGTCAATTTTTTTCAGAAAATATTATTTGAATAAACATGTTCCAGAATCTATTGTGGTCAATCCCGAATTGGAGCTGTTTAATCTAGAGAATGAGTGTTCGTTGAATTTTACATATCCAAAAATTGGCAACTATAAAAAAATACTGAATATAGCTCAGTTAAACTTAGACGAATTTTGTGCTAATCAAAACAAATATTTTATTAACGCCGAGAAAAAAGCATTTAACATGCTTAAATTACTATCTAAATATACAGATGGCCAAATTCCGCACAACATTGTTGCATTCGATAATTCAAACTTCGCCAATACTAATCCTGTTGGAGTTGCTGTTGTTTACACAAATGGACTTAAAAATAAATTCTACTATCGAAAATTCAACCACACGGAAATTTCGAGTCGTCAAGCGGATGTAGAATACATGAAATTAAGTGTCCATAAATATTTTCAAGACTTAAAGAATAATGTATTGCCTGATTTAATAATTGTTGATGGCGGATTAGCTCAAATTCACGAAGCGAAAAAAATTCTATTTGATATGAATCTAGATATTAACGCGATTGGATTAGTCAAAAACGATTATCACAGAACATCAAAATTAATTGATTTACAGGAACAAATAAGATCAATCCAACCACTAGATTTGAAAAATTTCTTAACGGAAATTCAAGTCGAAGTTGATAGATTCGCTAAATCCCATCACAGAAAAAGAGCAAAAATTTCATCTTTAGAAGGTAAATTACAGAGAATTAAAGGTTTAGGCCCAAATTATGAAAATAAATTGTTAAAATATTTTAAGACATATAACAATATTTATAACGCGCCTATTGAGGAACTGGAAAAAGTTGTTCCCAAAAATATTGCATTAAAAATATTTAACAAAGAATATTTATAAGGAGACAACATGCCAATTAATTTTTTCTCATTCGAAGTTTCATCATATTTGAACCTTTTTTTAATTGCATTAGTCATTTGACCGATAATCTACCAGTTAATTTTATGGCGTTTTTTCTTGAAAAAATTTTCTTTTTTCAAGAAAAACGAACTAATTACTCACTCATTAAGAAAATCTAAAATCAAAAATTTAATTCATTATGCGATAGTTGGTGTTGTTGGTCTGGCGGCCACATCAATACTTTATTTAATCGGTTCGTTATTTCTAGAATCTGAAGAATTTTGAATCAAAAATAAAATGAGCGTTATAGCTGCAATAATATTTACGGCCGCAACTTCAATTATTGGTTTAGTAACAATGGGAATTTTAATTTCACAAATGAAAATTAATCACAAAATTGATTGAAATAGTATTAAAAATATATCAATTGAAAAGGATTTAAATTTCGATAATTCAGATTTCCAAATTAGATGATTAGACCCAATAACAAAACAATATGAGGAAGCGAATCAGAAAGTTTTGAATGTCGAATGAAAAAAAGATTTTAATTTTTATCATTCGATGAGTATCAAGAAAAATATCTCCTTCAATGTATTGAATCATTATTTGGCTAAAGCTGATTGTTTTTATTTCTACGGAATAAATGCGCCCGAAAAAAATATTGAGTTTATTTGTTCGGTTGTTGTTAACCAGTTAATTCAAGAAGGTCTTTATGAAAATCTAGATTCTGCTATTGATGATCTTTCAAAAAAAATATATTAAATATCTTAGATGTGCCTAAGGTCCTCAATTCAAAGTTCAAGCGTACACAAAAAGATAAATTTGGTTGTGTGTAGCTTGAACTTTTTAATATAAAAACGAACCCTACAAACAATGAAAAAACCACATGTGTATTATTATCTAATCAATAGATAAAAACATTTTAAATAAAAAAGTTTGCATATTTAAATTCATTTAAACCGCGTATCAGAGTTAACTAACAATAGCTGGGTGGCTAGATAACTTGAAATACTTTTGTTTTTTAATATAATTGATTTGCAAAAAAAGAAAGCACATAAGGGGGGAAAATGTATGAAATTTTATACACATCATTATACATATCAATGTTTATTATATATATAGTCGTACCCATTATTGTTCTGATGTTTAATTCAATAATTCTCAATACGCTGCATAAAAGCACTTATTTAAAATCGCAAAAAAATAGAATGAAATTTTATCTATCTTTTTCAACAATTTGATTCGTCTGGATGCTTATACTATTTATAATAAGTTTAACCTATACAATACAAAAGTTCAGTTTCTATTCGGATTTTAAAATTTGGAAATCAGATATTTACAATTGATTAAAAAAATTTGACATTTTTTTAGATTTGGTAAATATATTTAGTTTTATAGGATTTATAATAATCATTCCCTTATTTATTTTTAATATCTTATATTGAACAAAATTAAAAAACAAAAGACTATTATATTTTGAATATAAAGAACTAATTAATTTTAACGATGAAGAATATAATATTGATTTTCTTAAAATGAATGTAAAAATAACCAGAAGAAAAAGAATTGTTACAACAACACAAGAAACATTGGAGAAATTAAAAAGAATACCTAAAATATTGCCAAGAAAATTGTTAATTATGGATATAGTGTTTTGTTGTATTGGTTATTCTCTTTCATATACAGATGAAGATTTCGAATCAGATGAAATTCAGTTTCAATTTATGATGATGAATTATATTAAACAGCTTAAAATGAATTTTGGTTTTTCTGATGATGAGATTGAAAAAGCATACTATAAATTTATGATAAAAGATAAAAATAAAAAAGATGCAAAATAACGAATATACTCTATTAACAGAGTAATTCGTTATTTTTTAATCCAATAAATAGCCAAAATTCAATGATTATTAAATTAATAAAATTCAAAAGTAAAGGAATAAACTAGGATAAAAAAAATAGACTCGAATTTAAAGATTTTTGGTGTTTTTTGTATCCATTTTACAGGAAAGAAAATAGCCATTTATGGGAAAACACTCACAAACTAAAATTAAAAGAAATTTTTGTATTTTATAAGCAATATTTAAGAACAGTAAAAGAAAATTTTTTCAGTATCTACTGTTAGAAATATTAGAAATAAGTTTAAGCAACATAATTCAGGTATGAGCATAGAATATAACACGGGTAAATCACCTAAAAAAGTAAAGGTTCAGGGACACCTAAAAAAATAGATATAGAAGCAAAAAAAATCAAACAAGAGATATGGTTTTAGAGTGAATATTAAGCAGATTATTGATATTTGGTGAATTAAAAAATCAACATATTATTATCGTTAAAAAAACCAAAACCAATAAGGAAATAAAACATATACGATATGAAGATCAAATTAGACAAGTTTTCTATGATTGTAAAGGCAGATATAGAAGAGGAGACTTTCACTTCTTTTTAAAAAAATAACAGTCTAACTAGCTGAATATTAAATATTTTTTTGGCTCTTACTTAATGGTAGGTGTTTTTTTATGCCAAAATCCAAAGAAAGGAGAGCTTATAGCTAAAAGAATAAAGGCATTACGGTTGAAATTGGTGGGGATACTACTGGTCTTTATAAAGCCTTAAAAAGCGTTAACTCTTCAATAAGACAAACTCAGACCACTCTTATTCCTACTTAGGTGTGTAGAACTAGGGATATCAATAAAGGAATTGAATTTGGTAACGATAGGAATGGTGCTAGATATATGGACAGAAAAAGCAATGATGGAGTAAAATAAAGCAAAGTTGCAGGTTCAAGCTGAATTTGATAAGTTTTAGCATGCATTTTAATAAAAGTAGTAAATACGCATTTATTTTAAAAGTAATCATCGAAAATTTTGATTGAGAATGCTATAATATTGTAAATAGATTTAATAAAAATGCGTATTTACAATATATTATTAAAGGAGAGTGTAGAGTGGAAGTACAAAGACCAAGATATTTAAATCAACTTATCGATAAAAAAGATAATGGAAGAGTAAAAATTATTACAGGTATTAGAAGATGTGGAAAGTCTTATCTTTTATTTGAGCTATATAGGAAGTACTTACTTTCCAGTGGAGTGCGTGAAGATCAAATTATAATGATTGCACTTGATAGTCTAAAAAATATCAAGTATAGAAATCCAATAGAATTAGATGATTATTTAAGAGATAAAATTCAAGATGATGGACTTAAACATTATATTTTTATCGATGAAATCCAATTTGTAGAAGAAATTTATAATCCATATTTAGAAGGTACTGACTCAAAGGTAAACTTTGTTGATTTGGTACTTGGACTTATGAAAATTCCGAATGTAGATGTATATATTACAGGCAGTAATTCAAAGATGCTTTCATCAGATGTGCTAACGCAGTTTAGAGATCGTGGCGATGAAATAAGAGTATATCCATTTTCGTTTGCAGAATTTTATTCATGTTATGAAGGAGACAAGGGAAAGGCTTTTGATGAATTCTGCCTGTACGGTGGAATGCCAATGTCTGTGCAACTTAAAAGTCATGAAAAAAAGAGCGAGTATTTGAAGAATGTTTTTACAAGTACTTATATTAAAGATGTAATGGAGCGCAATAAAGTTCTTAAAGATGCATCTATAATGGATGATTTGTTGGATATTATATCTTCATCTATTGGTTCTTTATCCAATCCAACTAAACTGGCTAATACTTTCATGTCAGAGAAGAATATAAAGATATCCCAGTTTACGGTAAGCAATTACTTGGACTACTTTATAGATGCCTTTTTAATTGAAAAAGTCAGAAGATATGATGTAAAAGGGAGAAAATATATATCAGCCCCGTATAAATACTATTTTTCAGATATTGGACTTAGAAATGCAAGGTTAAATTTCAGACAGAATGAGCAGTCACATATTATGGAGAATATAATATATAATGAACTTCGCATGAGGGGGTTAAATGTAGATGTTGGTGTTGTGGAATATAACTATAAAGATGAAAATAGAAAAACGATTAGAAAAAATTTAGAAGTAGACTTTATAATCAATAGAGGAAGTAATAGATATTATATTCAATCGGCGCTTAATGTTGATACAAGAGAAAAACAAATACAAGAAACGGAATCCTTAAGAAGAACAGGAGATTCATTTAAGAAAGTTGTTATAGTTAGAAACAAAATAGTGCCTAGATTTGATAACGATGGAATTTTATATATTGGAGTAGAGGATTTTCTCTTGGATGAAACAGCACTGGATTTATAGAAATAGCATCGTTAGATTTAATAAAAATGCATATTTACTCGATGATTTTAAATAAATGACAGTCTAACTAGCTGAATATTAAATATTTTTTTGCGCTTACTTAATAGTAGGTGCTTTTTTCATGCCTATTTTAGGAAGGAGGTGGACAAGTGGCAAACAGAATAAAAGGTATTACCGTTGAGATTGGTGGAGATACAACAGGTCTTGATAAAGCCTTAAAAGGCGTTAACTCTTCAATAAGACAAACGCAGGCTTCTCTTCGTGATTTTAATCGTCTGCTTAAGCTCGATCCTAGAAATAGTGAACTTTTGGCACAAAAGCAAAAACTACTCCAAAATGAACTAAAAGGAACTAAGGAAAAACTAGAAGCCTTAAAAGAAGCAGATAAACAAGCAAAAATACAACTTGAAAAAGGAGAGCTAGGTGAAGATAAATATGATGCTCTTCAAAGAGAGATAGTAGAAACTGAGAACAAACTAAAAGAGCTTGAAAAAGAAGCAAGTGTTGCAAGTAGTTCATTAACTAAAACATCTGATACCGGAGCTAAACTTAAGACTGTTGGAAAAGTCATCGAGTCGGCTGGTAAAAAGATGTTAGATTTATCTGCAGGAGTTTTAGCTGTTGGTGGTGCATCAGCAAAATGAGTATAGACTTTAAAAATACAATGACAAAAGTAAATGCCAAAGGCGATACCACAAAAATTCAACTTAAAACATTAGAAAATCAGATAATAGATTTATCTAATCAAACAGGTATTAGTTCTGTCGGATGGTGTTTCTTCCGATTTTCTTTTTTATTTTCAAAATATTTAATCAAGAAAAAAACAAGACCTCTTTTTTGTGGTCTTGCGTTTTTTTATATTAAAAAGTATTTTTTAATTTTATTAATCAGTTATTTATATCTAATAGAAAGTAATTTTAAGAATTTTATTAAAAAGTTTTTTAGTAATTCAGATTTTGATTTTTGTTTGTGCCTCTTAATTCATTGTTTACGTTGTTTTGTATGAATTAATTCAAAATTAAACATATACAAAATTTTAAAATTCTTTTAACTCACATTTTTTTATATCTAATGCTACTAAAATGGTTTGTAAATAAATATTTAGCATTTTGTATCTTTAAATTATTTTATATAGTCATTTATTTCACCTTGCATTTATCGTCGCTAATTAAAATATATTCCCAAAGCGCACTCATTTTAATATAATTTTAATTAGCTAAAAAATAGCTGATGTATTAATAAGGAGAAAATATGAACAAAGAATTAATCTTAAATGATTATATTAATAAAATAAATGAAATATCAAAACACGATATTAATCAAGACCAAAAAGATCTAATAATTAATATCTTAAAAAGAACAGATGAAAAAGATTTACAAGATGTATATCAATTTTTAATTAAAAGAGTAAAAATTGGTTTTGTTTTCGATGAAGCACCAGCTTGCAAAAACACAGCTTTAGCTTTACTTAAAAAAGATAATGAAAAATCATTTATTAATGATATGTTAAATCACCAAGAATTTGAAAATACTCTAATTATTGGTGAAAACTATGATGCTTTAAAGAATCTATTAGTGATAGAGAGAGAGAGAGAGAGAGAGAGAGAGAGTCGCTAGCGACACAAATGCATTTTACGATGTAATTTACATCGACCCTCCTTATAATACCGAATCATCTTTGAGCGATGGAAATAGTTTAAAAAATGGCGAAAAAGATGATGTAGCAGCTTCAAAATTTATTTATCGTGATAAATTTAGTCGTACTGGTTGACTAAATATGATGAGCGAACGTTTAAGAATGGCAAAGAACCTATTGAAAGAAGATGGGGTTATTTTCGTATCAATTGATGATACAGAACAAGCTTATTTAAAAGTTTTAATGGACGAAATATTTGGTGAAGAGAATTTTATTACTAATATTGTTTGACACAACAATGTAAAAGGCAGACAATTAGATAAATTTATTAAAAACACATACGAAAATATTGTCATGTATTCAAAAAATGTAAATAATTTAAATCTTACCAACGATAAATTAGAACCTAATACAAAATCTATTTTTAAAGATAATATAGGTTTGTATTCAAAGGGTTATCCCCTTCATAATGGAACTGCAGACTTCGATATAAATAATCGACCTAATTTAGGCTATTCAATTTATTTTAATCCACACACAAAAGAAGCAATTACTCATGATGAAAAAGAAGTTATGAACGGTAATTATATTATAGGTAAATCACAGCGTCAAGATCTTTTAACTAAAGGCTTTTTAAGAATATTGCCAAAAATCAATGAAAAATACGGAAAACAAAGAGTTTGAAGATGAAGCTCTAATAAGTTTTTAAAAGAATACAAAAATGAATTAATTTATGATTCATCCGATAATTATTTTTACCAAAAGAAAAGATATTCGGAAGACGGAACTAGAGAAGCAAAATTTAAGAATTACATCAATATTGATGGAGGAAGTGAAAAACCAAAGTTATTATCAATTATGAATACATTAATTTTTACCAATCCAAAACCAGTTGAATTAATACAATGATTAATTAATTTACACCCTAACAAAAACGCCCGTATTTTAGACTTTTTCGCCGGTTCTGGTACAACCGGCCACGCCGTTATGGAATTAAATAGAGAAGATGGCGGAAATAGAACTTTTACATTAGTTACTAATAATGAAAATAACATAGCATATGATGTAACTTATGAAAGACTTTATAGAATAAATAATGGTAAAGGCACAAATGACGAATCATTTAAATGACTAGAAAAGAATAAACCTTATAAGCAAAATCTTAATGTTTTTAACATTGAATATTTTGATACAAAACTTTTCGATGACAATGTTAATAATGAATTAATCAAGCAAACATTAA